>NZ_LSFI01000020.1 GCF_001642325.1 Thermodesulfatator autotrophicus
TTTTCGGACACAATTACTGAAATACTACCGCGGTAAGCCCTGGTGGTTCTGGCCGTTAGCCCTTTTTATTGCTACTTTTTTGATAGGCATAGTAGCAGTTTTAGGTGGTGTAGGAGGTGGAGTACTTTTTGTCCCCATAGTTAGCGGCTTTTTCCCTTTTAATCTTGATTTCGTAAGGACAGCAGGCTTACTGGTGGCTTTATCAGGCGCTCTAGCAGCAGGTCCGGGGCTACTTATGAGAAATCTGGCCTCTTTAAGGCTAGCTATTCCCATCGCTTTAATTGCTTCTACCGCCTCTATTGCTGGAGCTATGATAGGCCTTGCCCTACCGCGTAATGTCGTTCAGCTCCTATTAGGAGTAACTATTCTTTTTATCGTAGCCCTTATGTTCTTTTCTAAAAAAAGTGAGTTCCCCGAAGTCAAAAAACCTGACAAGCTTGGTTTAATGCTTGGTATATGGGGGATTTACCGCGAAGAATCAACGGGTGAAGTTTATAAATGGCATGTCCACCGCACACCACTAGGGTTGTTATTATTTATAGTAATTGGCGTGATGGCTGGCATGTTTGGCTTAGGAGCGGGCTGGGCTAACATTCCAGTACTTAACCTATTAATGGGAGCTCCTATCAAAATATCAGTAGCAACCAGTAAATTTTTACTCTCTATTACTGATACCTCCGCCGCCTGGGTATATATCAATAGCGGTGGAATAATACCCTTGATAGTTATTCCCTCACTGGTAGGCATAATGCTTGGCTCATTTATTGGAGTGAGGATGCTTGCTGTGGCTCGGCCCGCTATGGTCAGATGGATTGTTATCGGAATGCTTCTTTTTGCTGGCATAAGAGCCGTATTAAAAGGCCTGGGAATTTAAATTAGGAGGTAAACTATGGCTGAACGTCTTGACCCTAACACCCAGATAGAAACTCCACCAGAGGCTATTATTTACGCCAAAATTTTGCAATATGGTTCTATTTTTGGCATAGGTTTGATGATAGTTACTTTTTTGATTTACATTTTTGGAATTTTGCCTGCGTTTGTTCCTCCGGAAAAGCTGCCCAAATTGTGGCACCTTACCGCCCACGAATTTATAGAACATATTGGGCTTAAAACCGGCTGGGACTGGGTTCATTATTTAAGTTACGGCGATATCCTGAATTATATAGGTATTGCTTTCCTGGCCGGTTTAACTATCATTGGTTACGTGGCAATTTTGCCTTTCCTTTTTTCTTCTGGGGCCTATATAGTAGGGATTATTTCTGTTCTTGAAATTATTATCTTACTATTAGCGGCCTCTGGGATTCTCCAGGCAGGACACTAATCTTTTTCTTACCAATATTTTAAATTTAAAAAAAGCGGGGATTTGATTCCCCGCTTTTTTTATTTTTTTACTCGTTTAAAAATCCATTAAAGTAAATACAATTTACAATCGAATATAAGAACAGCTTAAAAAAATAGAGAGGGAGAAATCCCATGCAGCAAATTAAAAGTTGGGACCATCAACAGAGAAGAGTTATTAAAGGAATCTGTCCTGTTACTGTGCTCAACAAAACTGTTCTTATTTCAATGCTTTTATGTTTTTTTCTTTTTAACCTTTGGTCCTCAGGATGGGCAGGCGGCGGGGGAGCCCATCAAAATATCCCACTTAAAGGCAATGTCTATATTTTTGGTAAAATTCTGGATTCTCATAAAGAACCTGTTCCCCGAGCCGAAATATCTGTCCTGTTGAACGGAGAAACTTATTATTTTGACCCTAAACATGGGGTATCTAAAATTCATACTGAGCTTGATGGCTCTTTTTATTTGGCCCTTGATATTCCTAAAGAAGAATTTCAAAAAAGCCAAATAAAGTTAAAAATTTACAAGTCCGCCTATAAAAACCAAGAAATTACCCTTTCTTCTTCGGATTTCGCCGTAAAAAATGGAGAATATTACACTAAAGTCAAAGTAGTACTTAAAAGGACTTTAAATCCTGCCTTCTGGATTGCTACTGTGGTTTTCTTATTGGCTTATATTCTTATTTCTTTTGAACTTCTTCATCGTACCCTGGCAGCCATGCTTGGGGCTGCCATTATGCTGGCTATAAGCTATACTATTGGTACTTTTAACCCGGATTACCATATCATCTCATATGAAAGCGCCATCAAAGCTATTGATATGAATGTCATCTTTCTCTTAATGGGAATGATGATTATTATTGGAGTCCTTAAAAATACCGGCGTTTTTCAATGGTGCGCTTACAAATGCTACCAGATCTCCCGCGGAAATGTATTTTTACTTTCTATCATTTTAATGGTTTTTACAGCGGTATCTTCGGCTTTTCTGGATAACGTAACCACCATGCTCCTTTTGACCCCTGTGACCATTGAAATAGCTTTGGCTCTAGGGATAAATCCTTTATCTCTTTTAATCCCTGAAATTTTAGCTTCAAACGTTGGAGGGACAGCCACCCTTATTGGCGACCCCCCTAATATTATGATTGGCTCTTACGCTAAACTTACCTTTCTACAATTTGTGGAAAACTTAGCCCCGGTATGCGTTGTAAGTTTGATAGTTTTATTCTTTTACAATCGTTTTCTTTACGGAAAAGAATACAAAAAATCCAAAATAGAAGATGTTGAAGCCTTTCTTGAAAAATTACGCCAGGAATATCAGATAACTGATAAAACCCTTCTAACTTTTGGCCTTCTAATAATGGGAATTGTTATTCTCATGTTTCTCCTTCACGGAGTTTTACACATGGAAGTAAGCATTGCTGCTCTTTTTGGAGCGAGCATTTTATTTGCTTACGGAGCTATTACCAAAAAAGTAGATATAGCCCATCTGGTTGAAAAAGACATTGAATGGCTGACTCTTCTATTTTTCATATTTCTCTTCATATTAGTTGGTGCGGTGGAGGAGGTAGGTCTTCTGGATATAGTAGCTGATGGGGTATTAAATCTCTCTCAAGGGAATTTGACCATAGCTATTTGTTTGATTTTGTGGGTTTCCGCCATTATGAGCGCTTTTGTAGATAATATTCCCTTTACCGCTACCATGCTCCCTATTACTGCTTACCTGACAAAAGTTATCCCTGGTGCAGAATCAGGTGTCCTCTGGTGGGCCCTGGCTTTAGGAGCCTGTTTTGGTGGCAACGGAACCATGATAGGTGCCAGTGCCAACGTGGTTACACTGGGAATAGCTGAAGCAGCAGGACACCGGGCAACCTTTTTTGGCTTTATGAAGGTAGCAGGACCTTATACCATCATTACTATTATATTGGCTAACATCTGGTTACTATTATTCTTTTAGGGGGCCAACATGGAAAATAAAATCGTTCCTAGCATTAAAAACGTGTTAATACCTGTAACTCGTGACGACCATTCCTTTAAAGCGGTAAAATTTGCAGCCAGGCTTTTAGCCCCGCTTTCCCCAAAAATTACCCAAAAGGTTTTTCTTATTCATGTTTTAGCTCCTAGTTTTCTTGAAAAAATGGCTTCTAATGTAGATATTCGCTTTCGGAATATTTTGGAATCGCCTATTTTTAGAAACATTATTCAACAACATATTGAAAAAGAAGTTAAACCTTTCCTTCGCCAGTTTACCCAGATTTTTAAAGAAAACTCCTTTGAAGGAGAAATACAGGAAATTATTACTCAAGGTGAACCAGGGAAAGAAATTGTAAATTTTGCGGAAAAAAATAATATACAAAGCATTATAATGGGGCGACGCCGCCGGTCCCACGCTGCCGAAACATTTCTTGGCAGCTGTAGCCATATTGTTATTAACCGGGCCAAGAAGCAATTTGTCTATATTATAGGTCAGCATGTACGTGAAGAGGGCTGCCCCATCAACAAAATCCTTGTAGCTGTTGACGGCTCAGTTCCCTCTTTAAAAGCCCTTAAAGAAGCTGCGGCCTTGGCTACCAGTTTCCCTGACGGAGTAGTCAAAATTGCGGTAATGACCGTTATAGACCCCATTTATCTGAACAAAGACTCAGAAGAAGAAAAAGAGGCCCATGAAATTATTAATGCTGCTCGTAATCTACTTTTAGAGTTAGGAATAAAAGAGACAAACATTGACACTTTTCTTGAATTTGGAGACCCAGGAAGAACTATTGCCAAGATTGCCGATGAAGAGGATTATCCTTTGATAATGATGGGACGCACAGGGAAAACGGGTCTAAAAGAAATAGTGTTAGGAAGTGTTTCTACCAGAGTCATTCATAAAGTTCAAAAAGCTACTGTTGGTTTAGCTCCTATGTAATAAAAATTACTAATATCTTCTCTTTACAAAATAACCAAACTGTAATTTTTTTAAAAAATGTCCTAAAAATTGGACTTTATATTGTTTTGGATCTCTGATTATTAGAAGAGGCAATAATGTTATTTATACGAATATTTTTGCACAACAAAATACCTTCGCGAGACAACGTAATTCCCGCGACAGTTTTACGGGATTGTTTTGCCACCTTGTGCCTTACAATTACACTTCCTCTTGTCACAGTGAGGAGCACATTTTTCTATTGTCACTGCAAGGAGATCCCTTACTTCGCTCAAAACAAGCAAAGCAATCGCAAGGGTTGCTTTGCTTAGTTCGCAATAGTAGAGAAAAGATGCTGACTTATGATTATAGTGTACAAATTGTTTGTTTTATGATCTCATTAATAATGCTTAAGACCTAAAAACATGAGAGGTATAAAGCTATGTTCAGACTTTTAAAAGTTCTAAGTCTATGTATCATCACCACTTTCTTTTTTATTTCTTTAGCGCTGGCAATTCCCTTAGAAAAAGATGCGCCTTTCCAAAAGGTTTTTATTTTTGGTAAGGTTATAGATACTCATAAAGAGCCTGTGGCCCAGGCTAAAATTAAAATTTTTATAAACGGCCAACCCTATCAAGCTAAAACCCATCAATCAAAAGAAGCCCTTCTTACTGAAAAAGACGGCTCTTTTTATTTAGTCTTGGATATTCCTGATGAGGTATTTCATAAAAGCAACATCTCTCTTCTCATTGAAAAATCAACCTATAAAAAAACCAAAATTTTTTTTACCCCTTCTGACTTTGCCCAAAAAGATAATAAATATTTTGTACAAAAAGAAATAATACTTAAAAGGACTTTAAATCCTGCTTTCTGGATTGCTACTGTGGTTTTCTTATTGGCTTATATTCTTATTTCTTTTGAACTTCTTCATCGTACCCTGGCAGCCATGCTTGGGGCTGCCATTATGCTGGCTATAAGCTATACTATTGGTACTTTTAACCCGGATTACCATATCATCTCATATGAAAGCGCCATCAAAGCTATTGATATGAATGTCATCTTTCTCTTAATGGGAATGATGATTATTATCGGAGTCCTTAAAAATACCGGCGTTTTTCAATGGTGCGCTTACAAATGCTACCAGATCTCCCGTGGAAATGTAATTTTGCTTTCTATCATATTTATGATTTTTACAGCGGTAACTTCGGCTTTTCTAGATAATGTAACTACAATGCTCCTTTTAACTCCAGTAACTATAGAAATTGCTCTTGCTCTAAAAATAAATCCTTTATCTCTTTTAATTCCTGAAATTCTTGCTTCAAACGTTGGAGGGACCGCAACTCTTATTGGTGATCCTCCTAACATAATGATTGGTTCTTATGCAAAACTTACTTTTCTACAGTTTGTTGAAAATCTTGCCCCAGTATGCATAATGAGTCTTTTTATGCTTTTTGTTTATAGTCGCTTTATCTTTAAGGAAGAATATAGCAAATCAAAGATAGAAAATATTGAAGCCTTTCTTGAAAAGTTGCGCCAGGAATATCAAATAACTGACAAAACCCTTCTAACTTTTGGCCTTCTAATAATGGGGATTGTTATTCTCATGTTTGTTCTACACGGAGTTTTACACATGGAAGTAAGCATTGCCGCTCTCTTCGGAGCAAGCATTTTATTTGCTTACAGTGCTATCACCAAAAAGGTAGATATCGCCCATCTGGTTGAAAAGGATATTGAATGGCTAACTCTTCTCTTCTTCATGTTTCTTTTTATTCTTGTTGGTGCTGTAGAATCAGTAGGGCTCCTAGACATAGTAGCTGATAGTGTTCTACATTTATCTCATGACAATTTAATCGTTGCTATTAGTTTGATTCTTTGGGTTTCCGCTATTATGAGCGCCTTTATAGATAATATCCCTTTTACCGCTACCATGCTACCTATAGTAGCTTATCTTACCAAAGTTATTCCAGGTGCAGAATCAGGAGTTCTTTGGTGGGCCCTTGCTTTTGGGGCTTGTTTCGGTGGCAATGGAACTGCAATAGGAGCCAGTGCCAACGTGGTTACCTTGGGGATTGCTGAAGCGGCTGGCTATCGTATGACATTTTTTGATTTTATGAAAAAAGCGGGGCCCTATACTATACTCACAATTATATTAGCCAATATTTGGCTGTTATTATTCTTTTAAGGGAGAAGTCTTATGGAGAAAAATTTACCTCACTTAAAAAATGTTTTAATACCAGTAACCAAGGATGATCCTTCTTCAAAGGCTGCGATCTTTGCCGCCAATTTTCTTTCTCCACTTTCTCCTCAAATAGTCCAAAAAGTTTTTCTTCTTCACGTTATTGCCCCAAGCTTTATTGAAAAAATGGCTTCTAATGTAGATATCCGTTTTCGGAATATTTTGGAATCGCCTATTTTTAGAAACATTGTTCAACAACATATTGAAAAAGAAGTTAGACCTTTTCTTGATAAATTTGTTAGTTTGTTTAAAGAGAATTCTTTTCAGGGAGAGATTGAGGCCATAATTTCTCAGGGAGAGCCAGGCAAAGAAATTTTAAAAATTGCAGACCAAAGAGATGTTCAGAGTATTATAATGGGTCGCCGTCGTCGTTCTCGCACGGCAGAGACTTTTCTTGGGAGCGCCAGCTACATAGTAATTCAACGCGCTAAGAAGCAATTTGTTTATATAGTTGGCCAAAGTATTATTCAGGATGGGTGTGCAGTAAAAAAGATTCTTGTTGCCGTTGATGGTTCAGCTCCTTCATTAAGGGCTCTTGAAGAAGCTGGAGCTATAGCTAGTAGTTTTCCGCCAGGATTGGTTAAGGTTTCTATTGTTTCTGTTGTTGATCCCATATATTTGGAGCAAGCCTCAGAGGAAGAGAAAGAAGCTCATATGATATTAGAACAAGCTAAAAGTTTACTTTTAAAAATGGGTGTTAACGAGAAAGACATTGACACTTTTCTTGAATTTGGAGACCCGGGAAGAACTATTGCCAAGATAGCCGATGAAGAAGATTATCCTTTAATAATGATGGGACGCACAGGGAAAACAGGTCTAAAAGAAATAGTGTTAGGAAGTGTTTCTACCAGAGTCATCCATAAGGTAAATAGAGCCACGGTAGGGCTAGCAGCTTTAGAAGATTAAATAAGGTTTTCAAGTTTTTGACATAAATCTTTATATTTTTGGTCTTCAAATAAGGGTTTACACTGTAATAAATCAACATCTCCCATAGATAGCTTACTGGCAAAAGCCAGGCAAGTGGCTTCACCGCAGAGGCCACAATTGGTTTTAGGGAGATATTTATAAATTTCTAGGGCGGTTGGCTTCTCTTTAGGCTCAAAAAGAGGAGTTATTTCTTCTTTCTTTAGCCAGATTTCTTTTAACAGTTGATCAAGTTCAGCTAAAAGTTTTTTCCCTTCAGGAATATCTTTTACATCTGCTATCTGGGCCTCAAAGCGGCGCAAAGCCACTTTGTGTTTGCTCATCTTAAAGACTATAACCGGTTCCTTAGGTTCATAAAAAAGGACTTTAGCTGTAGCGTTTATATAAGGCATCAAAGGGGTCAAATCTTCTTCTGAGGGAATTACAGCTTTGTACCGAGGACATTTAGCATCCACATAACAAGAAGCCGGCTCCAGACGAAAATCTTCTCTCAAAAACATTTACAATTCTCCTGTTTTTTATATCTCACGTATTTTAAGATATATTATCAAAAGGCTTATTTTTTAAAAGATTTTAAAACAAAACTATTGTCATTTCACCATATTACCACTTGGCAAATTTTTTTTACTTGAGCTATCTTTAAACGACTTCTATAAAGAGTTATCAGAAAGATTTAAAAGAACTATAAAATTATTCAAGAAAACAAATAATAAGGAGGTAACGATGGCAGCAATTGTTGTAGGACACAAAAACCCTGACACAGATTCTATCACCGCGGCTATTTCTCTGGCTTATCTCAAAAGCAAGTTGGGCGTTGAAGCCAAGCCTGTGGCCCAGGGGGAGCTTAACCCTGAAAGCAAATTTGTCCTTGATAAGTTTGGTTTCTCTGCTCCTGAAATTGTAACTGACGCTACGGATCAAAAAATCTTTTTGGTTGACCATAGTGACAAGTCTCAAAGCCTAGATAACCTTGAAAAAGGCGAAATTCTTGGCATTGTTGATCACCACAAGCTTGGCGATATTACCACTCCTAATCCGATTGAAATCTGGGTATGGCCGGTTGGTTGCACCTGCACTGTTTTAAAGGGCATGTATGACTTTTACGGGGTAGAAATTCCTAAAGAAATCGCTGGTATCATGTGCTGTGCTATCTTGAGTGACACGGTTATCTTTAAATCTGCTACCTGCACTCCCCAGGACGTTGAAGCCGCTGAGGCTCTTGCCAAGATTGCTGGTATTGATGACCTTAAAGCCCTCGGCCTTGAAATGTTTAAAGTAAAAAGCGCCATTGAAGGCACCCCTATCCGTGATCTGGTTTACCGTGACTATAAAGACTTTGACATGAGCGGTAACAAAGTTGGTATTGGCCAGCTTGAAGTGGTTGACCTTTCTCTGGTTGAGCCTATTAAAGATGAGCTTTATTCTGAACTTCAGAAAATTAAAGAAGAAGGTGGTTATCACAGCATTTTCTTTATGCTCACAGACATTATGAAAGAAGGAACTGAACTTCTCATAGTGTCTGATAATCCGGCGGTGGTAGAAGTGGCCTGGGGTGTTAAACCTGAAGGCCGTTCTGTATGGCTCCCTGGTGTCATGAGCCGTAAAAAACAGGTGGTTCCAAACCTTGAGAAGGCCTTTGCTGGTTAATATGGTCCAAGGGGGCACTCATAGTGCCCCCTTTCGTTTCTAAGATACTCTTTTTTCAAGCTCTCTAATTAGGTTTATCAGCTTTTCTTCAAGTTCATTTTCGTTCTTTAGATCAAGGGTATCGGTCACGTAATAATCGAGTGGAAAACGCACTTTTATTTCTTCGTCTAAATCAAACTCTATACCCAGGATACCTTCCAGGAAATCTTCCATTTTTTCCCTGTGTAGGGTTTCTGCTTCAAGCCTTAAAATAAATTGATTGCCTATTCGCTTAGCTTCTATCTCAAGTTCATGGATAGGACTTTGAGGATTGGTATAAGAAGCTTCGTGTTCATCACCTTTCATGGTAAAGCTTTTGGATTGCCAACCAAGTTCTTCGGTTAAAATGCGGTGAATAGCGGCAAATAAAACATCGTCTTTTTGAGCTTTAACCGCGTAACTCCTTATAAAATCAAGTAATCCGTCAAATATGCCCATGTCCCCTCCCTAAAAAGAAGAAGATATCTGATGATAGATTATTTCCGCCATGTCTTCACACATTTTTTGAAGGGCTAACTCTCGCCCTGGATCTACTTCTTCCCCGACCCTTTCACGAAAAACGGGGTATTCTTCCGTCCGCGAAAGATTGTTGTTACGCCAGATTACATGGCCTTCTTTATCTACTAGTTCAGCCTGAGCCCTTAAATAAACCCTACGTTCAAGGGTCTCGGTGTAAATATCATAGGAAAGTCCACCTACTGAGACAGAAATAATTTCTCCTCGCAAAATGAGATCAGCTTCTTCCTCATCGGTGATTTTAAAGTCTCCAGCCATCTCTATACGTTTTCTTAGCTCCTGGGCTAAAATCTCTCCCAGACGAATTTCAGAAGTAGGATTTTCCCAAACAGGCACGTAAATTTTTTGCCAGGCTGGAGAAAAGTGAACAGGGCGCCCTTCTAATTGATACCCACATGAACATAAAGAAACCAAAAAAAATATAGAAATAAAAATACGTAACATTAGTCTTCCTTATAACGAAAAGCTTGCTCTCTTAAAAGCCAATAAATTATCCCTAGAGCCAGCACCGAAAAGGCCAAAGCAAAAATTTTAAGAGCGGGTTCTCCCTTAAAGTCCAAAATAATAAACTTGCGAGTAAGAGCCAAAAGGGCAATTAAAACTACTGTTTTAACCTGAACAATTCCTTCTTTGTGTACAGTAACCTTCAGGATAGAATGTTTAAATTCAAGAGCAATTAGGACTGTCATAAACATACCAAAAAGAGTCTGGAAAACTTTATGTTCTAAAGGATTTAGCCTTAACTTGAAAAGAATTAGAAATGTTTGTAAAAGCAAATCATAAAGTGAAATCAAAATGATGAGAGCAATAGTAAAAGTTAAAATCCAGGCTACTACCTGTTCAAACTTTTGATAAAAAGTAAGAGTATGCCATTCTTTGCACCACTTTTCCATGTTACCCATTTTTTACTTCCCTTTTTGGTTTTAAATTAATAACATCAGGTTTAATTATGCCGCGAATTAAAATTTTACCAGAAAATATTGCCAGAAAGATTGCCGCTGGTGAGGTTATAGAACGTCCGGCTTCGGTAGTCAAGGAGCTTTGCGAAAACGCCTTTGATGCTAAAGCCAAACAAATTGAAATAGAATTATATAACGGAGGCCTCTCTTTAATAAGAGTAAGAGATAACGGTCTTGGCATGTCTCCTGAAGACCTTAAGATTTGTTATCTTCCCCATGCTACCAGCAAAATTGAATCAGAAGAAGACCTGTTACGCATAAAAACCTGGGGCTTTAGAGGAGAAGCTCTCTCAAGCATTGCCGCTGTCTCAGAGCTAACTATCTCTTCACGTGAAAAAGAGGCCTTAATCGGGGCCAGAATCAAGATAAAGTTTGGCAAAGAAGTCTCTTTTTTGGAGAAAGGGCTTGCCCCTGGCACCATCGTGGAGGTGGCCAATCTTTTTGCCAACGTGCCGGCCAGAAAGGCCTTTCTTAAAAGCCCTCGGGCAGAAACAGCTCGCGTAAGCGAGATAGTAAAACTCATGGCCTTTGAAAACCCTCAGGCAAGTTTGAACCTCAAAACACAGGGTAAAGTTCTTTTTGACTACAATTATAAACTCGGTCGCCTGGGGCTTATGGCTGAGCTTTCCGGCCTCAAAACCGAAAATTTTCTGATGGAAGAGCTAGAAAGGGGAGATTTGCGCTTAAGTATAATAATTTCCCAAAATGAATACTATTTCCCCACCGCCAGGTTTCTTTATTTCCTGGTAAATAACCGGGTAGTTAAAGACAAGCTAATTTCAGCCGCTGTTTTTGAAGGATTAAAAAGTGTTTACCCCAAAGGGCGCTATCCGGCTCTTCTCCTTGCCCTTACCCTTCCGCCTGAAAAAGTAGACGTGAATGTGCATCCAGCCAAATGGGAAGTACGTTTTCGTGAAGAAAGATTGGTCTTTGAACTAATTAAAAGTGGCCTTGAAAACCTTTTTAAGCCTGTTGTTTCTTTTGAAGTAAAAACTGAAGAGGAAGACATCCCCGTTTCTTTCTCTTCTCCTAAAGAAGATTTCTCGCTTTCTAGTAAAGTAGCCGAACCAAGCCCTGAACCTTTTCAAAAACTAGCGTCTTTATTTCCTGAAAAACCGTCCTTTCAAGTAATTTCCCGTTTTGGCAAGGAATTTTTTTTAGTACTTGGTGAAGAAGAACTTTATATTTTTGACTATCACGCCGCCCACGAAAGGCTTCTTTTTGAAAAATGGAAAAAAGAAATAAAAGAAGGCTTAAAGACACAGCCTCTTCTTGTGCCACAAGTATTTTCCGTTACAGGAAAAAGCCTTGAAAGATTGGAAACTTTAGCCCCTGTACTCAATTCCCTTGGGTTTGAGATTGACTTTTTTGGTGAGGGAAAAATTATCTTAAGGAGCGTGCCGGCCCTTTTGGGCAGTTCCTCAAAAGAAGTCCTGGAAAGCTTTCTGGCCGAAGAAATAAATTTTTCCACTGAAAATATCATAGAAGAAGTAATGGCCCAAATTTCCTGCAAAGCCGCCCGTAAAGCAGGCGAAAAGTTATCCTTTGAAGAAGTGCTTAATCTATTTAAAGAGGTTAAAAACGCAGGACTTTCTCATTGCCCCCATGGAAGACCACTTTACTGGAGAATTGACCTTGACGAAGTGCGCCGCAAACTCGGAAGAAAAATTTGAACATAATATCCCTTTAATAGCTGTAGTAGGCCCTACTGGTGTTGGGAAAACAGAAGTGGGCATTTTTCTGGCAGAAAATTTAGATGGTGAAATAATAAATTTTGATTCTGTCCAGGTTTACCAGTTATTGAATATCGGGGCCGCCAAACCCAGCCCGGAAGAGCTTGCCCGTGTACCACATCATCTTCTTGGATTTTTACCGCTGGACAAAGAATTTAACGCTGCTCAATTTGTGGAACTGGCGGACCAGGCCATAAAAAAACTTCACCGGGAAAAAAAACTTCCCATTCTGGTAGGAGGGACCGGATTATATCTAAAGGCTTTACTCCACGGTCTTTTTGAAGTAGGAGATACCTCTCAGGCCAGAAAAGAACTAAAAGCAAGACTAAAAAAGGAAGGGCTTTCCTCTCTTTATGAAGAGCTTAAAAGAATAGACCCGGCTTATGCCCGAAAAATCAGCCCAAAAGACTGGGTGCGCATTTTGCGAGCCCTGGAAGTTTATTACACCACGGGAAAACCCTTTTCAGAACTTGCCAGAGAACACGCCTTTGCCAGAAGGCGCTACCCCTGTTTAAAGATTGGACTCACCCTACCCCGGGAAGAACTCTATCGCCGTCTTGACCAAAGGGCTGACAAAATGCTTGCCGCCGGGCTTTTAGATGAAGTTCGTAAAATCTTAGCTATGGGCTATTCTCCGGAACTCAAACCGCTAAAATCTATTGGTTATAGGCATATGATAGCCTACCTTAAAGGAAAACTATCTTTTGAAGAGGCCGTTCGCCTCATGAAAAGAGATACCAGACGCTACGCCAAGAGGCAGCTTACCTGGTTTAAAAGAGACCATGGGGTAAAATGGTTTCACCCAAACGAAAAAGAAAAAATTCTTGTTACAGCGAAAAAATTTTTAGACTCGTACCGGTTTTAAAGCCCCATTTTCCTTACACCAGTACATGGAAAAGTCTGCCCGCTCAAGGGCCTTTTCCAGGGTATCAGAGGCTATGATATTGGTAAGGCCAATAGAAAATTTTATTCGGCGCACACCATCAGGGAATTTTAGGGCAAAACCATTTTCATAAAGACTTTCAGCAAAGGAAGTAAATTTATCAAGGGTAACCCCTACAATTACCGCGCAAAATTCATCACCATGAAGACGGCAGGGAAAATCTTTGGGCTTAAGATTTCGTCTTAAAACTTCGGCAAAGGCAATGAGGGCACGGTCTCCCCATTTGTGGCCGTACTTATCGTTAATAGACTTAAATTTGTCCAGGTCAAAATAGCAAAGCAAGTAATCTTCTTCAAAGATATTAGCCATTACTACTTCATTAAAAAACTTTTCAAGGGCATTTTTGTTCCAAAGGGCCGTAAGTTTGTCGCGCAAAAAACTCTCTTTAAGAAAGGAAAGCTCTCTTTCAAGTTCTTCAATACGACGAATATAATTAGCAATCTTATTAATTTCTTCAGCCAGGCCAATGCGGCCGGCCAGACGGGGATCAAGTTTTTCAAGAAGAGAATTAAAAAGGCCTTTTCCTTCTATAAGCAGATTTAAGATATAGTTGTCTTTCTTTTTAACCTTGGTGGCGGCGTAAAAGGCATCGGCATACTGGGGAGGAAAAGGAACTTTTCTTGAGCGCTGAAGTTCAAGAAAGGCAATCCAGGCTGCTAAAAGGGCCTCCCTTTCGGCTTTAAGCTTTTCTTCAAAACGCTGGCTTCGGTTACCTGAGGGATAAGCTCTTCTCTAATATTTTCAAACATTCCCACTCCTTTTTGCTGGAGTTTTTGTTTATTATCGCCATCTCCAGTAAAAAACTTTAATTTTTTGACTCAAACTTTTCACCGGGCTTGGGGCGATAGCCTCGCCAAAATTCTTCGGCTGTAATTCTCTTTTTGCCTTCAAGCTGGAGCTCTCCAACCTTTAAAAGGCCTTTACCAGTGCCTATTAAAAGTTTTCCTTCAGAAGTTCCAAGGATTTCTCCTGGGGGGCCTTCTTTTTGCTCGTCAGCTTCTGGACTAAAAAATTTGACCAGCCTGCCACGAAAATAGGCATAAGCCGTGGGCCACGGGTCAAGACCTCTTATAAGATTGGTAAGCTCTTTGGCTGGCCTGTTAAAATCAATTAGTCCGTCTTCTTTGCGAAGTATCGGGGCGTAAGAGACCCCTTCTTCAGGCTGTTTTTGAGGAACAAGCTCTCCTTTTTTGAGCTTATCTAAAGCTTCGTTTATTAATTTTGCACCAAGTTGGGCTAGCCTATCATGAAGAGTTCCAGCAGTATCCTGGGGGAGAATAGGGATTTTTTCCATAAGAAGGATATCTCCTGTGTCCATCCCTTCATCCATCTGCATTATAGTGATACCAGTCTCTTTTTCTCCTGCTATGATAGCCCAGTTAATGGGGGCAGCCCCGCGAAACTTGGGCAAGAGCGAAGCGTGCACGTTTATACAACCAAAACGGGGAATCTCTAAAACTTCTTTAGGCAAAATTTTTCCGTAAGCAGCCACCACTATTACGTCAGGAGAAAGCTCTCTAAGTTTTTCTAAAAAATCCGGGCTTTTTATCTTGACTGGTTGTAATACCGGGACACCTGCTTCCTGAGCTACTAGTTTAACAGGCGGGGGGGTTAGTTTTTTACCCCGGCCAGCAGGTTTATCTGGCTGGGTTACCACGGCTATTACTTCATCTTCACGGCTAAGCAGGGCTTTAAGTATCGGCACGGCAAAGGCCGGTGTCCCCATAAAAACGATTCGCAGTTTATCTTTCATAACCTAATTCTCCTTCTAGCTAGCTTAAGTTCAGAATAACAAAACAAAGCTTTCAAGTCAGCCATGAAAAAGGTAAGCCATCAACCACCCTTAATGGCTAAGACAATGACAATTTGGGAGTTGTCATGGTGAACTCTCGCCCCCTTCCCGGTTATTGCGAGCCAACTCCTTCCTAGTCATTGCGAGCCGCGAAGTGGCGAAGCAATCCCTCTCGCGAGGCGACGCAGTCGCCGTGGTGTGGCGATCTTGACTTAATGTTTTAGAATTTTGCCAAAGTCTCATCATCTATTATATTTTCCAGTTTTAAAGTTTGTCTGTCCCCAATCAAGCTTGACTTATTGTGGAATGTAGTTTATTTGAACTCATTTATAAACAGGGCTTCGGGTGCCCAGGTACGGGTTAAACGGGAAGTCCGGTGAAAGTCCGGCGCTGGCCCGCAACCGTGACCGGGGACGAAAGCCGCTAGGCCCACAAGGGTGACAGGCCACTGGAGCAGGAGGCCATAAGGCCGAAAGCTCCGGGAAGGCGCGGTGAGTAGGATGATCCGGAAGCCGGGATACCGGCCCGAAGCCCTTTAAGGAAGCGGAGCTTCGGGGCTAACTGCTCCGTTTCCGAAAAGGGTCTTGGTGCACCCTACCCTTTCGGAAACCTTCCCCGAAGCTCCCTTCTTCAAAACAAAAACTAAATTGAAGGAGGGAGCGTTATGAAAAGTCGTTTTTGGTCTTTCTGTTTGGTCCTTTGGTCAGCCGTGTGTTTTGGCTTTCTAACTTTTTCGGCAGTACAGGCTGAAGAGGCCACAGAACTTGGTGAAATCGTAGTCACCGCCACCAGGACGCCTGAACCCGTAGAAAAGATAGCCAGCAGTGTTACGGTTATCACCGCTAAGGAGTTAAAAGAACAGGGCATAGAAACTCTCACTGACGCCTTGAGAGAGGCCTTGGGAGTAGCAATTCTTCAAAATGGTTTTGGCGGCACAGCTTCTATTTCAGTGCGCGGGGCAGATAACGGCCAGACCGTAGTCCTGATTGACGGTGTGCCGGTTTACGACCCAAGCGGCCTCGGAAAAGGTGACTTTTCCTGGATGCTTCCCCACTTAAGTGTTGACCAGATTGACCGCATAGAAATCGTCCGCGGGCCTCAGAGTGTGCTTTATGGTTCAAACGCCATGGCTGGCGCCATAAACATCATTACCAAAAGGGCCAAAAAAACCGGCGGCGAAATTTACGGCGAATTTGGCTCTTATACTACTTTTCAGGAAGGTTTGTCCCTTTACCGCCTGACGGAAAACACGGACCTCGCCTTTAGTTTTAGCAAGAAGGACAGCAAGGGCATTTCCAAGACAGTTAGCGAGCCTGACCGTGATGCCTACCACAACGGCAACCTGAATTTAAGCCTTGACCACGCCTTTTCAGAAAAAGTAAAAGGCGGGGCCTCTCTTCTGGTATCAGCTGCCTCTCACGAACTTGACGGCTGGAACTATAAATCTGATACCCGTATAGGCTTTTTTAAGTCTTACCTTGACTGGCAGGTTTCAGAAAATTTGGCATCTCACCTTGACCTGGCCTTTACCAACAGCAAGCGGGAATACGACGAAGGCTCAGGAGGTGAATACAAAGGACGCCTCTTTCGCCTTTCCTGGCAAAACGACTACCAGCTAACTGATTTTGCCAGAGTAATAGCCGGCCTTGACTGGCAGAAAGAATGGGCAGACATTACTTCTCCCTGGGGAAGTCCTTTTGATAAAAATGCTTACGAATGGGCACCTTTTGCCGAACTGGCTTTAGGTGGAGAAAAATGGGTGGCCAATCTTGGCCTGCGCTACACCAAACACGAAACTGCCGGCGATAAAGTTACCTATCGGGTGGCCGGGGCTGTTTTCCCAGTGGAAGCCATTAAATTACACGCCAGCTACGGCACGGGTTTTCGCACCCCGGGCTTATACCAGCTTTATGACCCATCTTATGGAAATAAAAATTTAAAACCTGAAGAGTCCTGGGGATATGACGCTGGAATCACTTTTTACGCCTGGGATAAAAAAGCAAGCTTTGATGTAACTTACTTTTACAACAAGTTCAAAAACTTGATAGACTGGGTTTCCACCGGCATGTGGACTGGACAATATCAAAATGTTTCCGGCTGGTCAAAGACTTACGGCGTTGAGTTTAGCTCTACAGTTAAACCTATTTCTTGGTTGAGTATTAAAGCTTCCTATCAAACGCTTTCCGCTAAAGATGATAAAGGTCAACATCTTTTAAGAAAACCGCGCCAGAAGGCAAACTTCGTAGCTACTATCTATTGTCCAGACAATAAGGGAAGCATTTCTTTTAGAGGCCTTTATGTGGGCAAATATAAAGATTTTGACTGGAATACTTACCAGGAAGTTCAAATGGATAGCTACTTCGTGGCTTATCTTAACGCTCGTCTGAACCTGCGTGAAAACTTAACCCTAACCGGGCGTATTGATAACCTTTTTGACAAGGACTACCAGGAAATCTACGATTACAAGACCCCGGGAAGAAGTGTTTACGTAGGCCTGGAATATCGCTGGTAGAATTTATTGGGTAATTTAATTTTTATTCTCGCGGAACAAGGGCGAGTTTTCGCCCTTGTTTCAATTTAAGCTAATGATAATCAAAATCCTCTACTACACTGCCACGGGAACGGAGATTTACTCAGTGGCCAGGGCTTACGAGGCACTCAGGGCTGAGTGCCCTGGCCTTGAGCTCGTGGTGCGCACGGCAGACGATGTATTTGACATCCGCCAGGAAGAGCGCCTGGCAGAGCTCGCCAAAAATGCTAGAGCCGTAGTTATCCTGCCCCACGGCGGGAGGAAGTCCCTCCCCGGCCTCTCCAGAGTTGTCTCCGCCGCTAAGGATGCCAGCATAATCCACGTGCAATCCCTTTCCGGTAGCAATGAAGACCAGGCTCTCGTGGCAAAATACACCCGCCAGGGGAAGATACTTTTGGGTGGCCTTTTAAACGGAAACTTCTTCATCACCATACAGCCTCCCCGTGGCCACCTTGAAAAGCTTGAAGAACTTTCCCCTGAAGACTTAAACCTTCACGACCCTGAGCTTTCTCCCACGCATCACTATCTTTGCTTTTACCGCTGGCTTGAGGAAGTCTTCGGCGCCCAAGCAGTAATTCATGTTGGCAAGCACGGCTCCCTTGAGTGGCTCCCGGGAAAGGCCGTGGCCCTTTCAGAAGAGTGCTACCCGGACCTTGCCATTGGCACACTCCCTAACATTTACCCTTACATCGTAAATGACCCCGGTGAAGGCACCCAGGCCAAGCGTAGAAGCTACTGCGCCATCATTGACCACATGATCCCTCCCCAGATGGCGGCTGGCCGTTACGGTGAACTTGCAGAAATCGCTGAAAAAATCGCCGAATGGCAGGTAATCCGCCAGGAAAACTCCGAAAAAACCGGCCCTTTAGACTGCCTCGTGCGACAAGAATTCACCAGAGTGGAGGTCCCTCATGTCTCAGGCGGTTAAGCTCTTTGAGCCCTATCACGGGCTTTCTATTTTTCGCAGTGAAAAGATCCTTTACGGAGCCTTTTCAAGCCCGCACGCGGTTATCTCCACCTGCCGGGTAAACGGCGGCCTTCGCGAAGACATAGATTTTGTGGCCAACCACCAGGCCTGTGAGCCCAAACCCTGCCCTGGCCAGGAGCACGAAAAGTGTCTGGCCATAAGGGACCCGCAGGGCTACCACCGCCTGGTGTGTGAATACCACAGCCTTCCCCCGGAAAAGACCGTGCTTTTAGGCACCGCCGCTAACATGAACCTGGCTGGCTTTGCCGAAGAAGGCTTTGCCATTCCTGAGACTCAAGAAAAGCTCATTGTCTTTTGTGTGGCCACCGCCGGGGTTGAGACCAACGCCGGCCGCGCCGGAGACCCTTCCCAGGTATTTGAGTGGAACGGCCGGTTTTTCCCTTTAACTGATCACGGCACCATAAACATCATGCTTTTCGTAAACCAGGAAATAGCTCCGTGTGGGCTGGTGCGGGCAGTAACAATGGCCACTGAGGCCAAAACCGCCGTGCTCCAGGAGCTAAATGTGCCCTCGCGCTATTCAGAAGGCCTTGCCACCGGCACGGGCACTGACCAGATAGCCATCGCCTCCCTAAAAAACGGAAATACTTTACGAGGGACAGGCAAACATGTAAAGCTTGGAGAGCTTATTGCCAGAGCGGTGAAAAAGGCCGTGCGCGAGTCCCTCGCCCGCCAGAACAAACGCACCCCTGAGAGTATTCGCTACGCACCAAGGCTCCTTGAACGCTTTGGCCTGGGAGAGGAAGCCTTTTTTGAGAAACTAAAGCCCCTTTTGCCAGAGCCCCACTACACCTGGCTTTACCGCAACCGCTACGCCGTGCTCTCAGACACGGCGTTTCTGGCAGCGGTGCTCGCCTTCGTGCATCTCCTTGACCAGCACGCCTGGGGGGTTATACCGCGCGACCACCGCGAAGCCCTGCTTAACCAGGGAGCGCTTATAGCCTCTGCCCTTTCTGGCAAAGATAACCAGTTCGCTAAATTCAAGGAAAAGCTTTCAGCTTACGAGGAGCCAGAAAAAATACTTCTTGCCGCTGTGGCTACTGGCTTTCAAGAAAAATGGCAAGTGCCTTACTACGAAGTGAAAGAGGATGAGAAAAAATGAAAAATTTAGCGATAAATATCGCGCCGATGCCCTACCAGATGGACGATTATGAGAAAATTTTCCCGGTCTATTTCGTAAATTATGCGGTAATCTCCCACTCTAAATTTGTAAAAACTTTTAAATTTTCCTTTAAGAGGGAGCGGCCTTATAAGATCCAGATTTTCAGCCAGCCATTCTATTCTTTGACGAATTCTGTTTTTAATTTCTGGGGGGAGTCTTTTTATAGACTCAAAAGCAGTAGGGGTAAACTTGACTTCATAAAAACTCACTTAAAAACCTCTTCTAAAGATAAAAGCTTGCCTTCTTCTTTTTCTTTTAGACTCTGGCAAAGTTTCTCTTCTACCTCTGGCCTTAACTCTAAGGTAGATTCCGGGTCAAAAAACTCTTCAAGGATTTCTTTTAAAATACGCCTGAGACTTTCTTCTTCTAAAGAGATTTTTTTCATAAGAGATTCCTTTACCACCAGGGCTTTTTTAGAAGTTAAAGGCTTTCAAGAAAAATGGCAAGTGCCTTACTACGAAGTAAAAGAGGCCCATGATAACTAAAACTCTGTGGCAAAAATTAGGCCTTATTTTTGGGGCCTTGCTTCTTCGCCACTTCGCGGCTCGCAATGACATCTTTCCCTGTCACTGCGAGGAGCCAGAGGCGACGAAGCAGCCTCTGTCCCGAGCGCTAGCGAAGGGATCTGGATTGCTTCGCTCCGCTCGCAATGACAGAGAAAGGGCTCGCAATGACGAGGTGGGGAGTGTAGCTCGCGATGATAGAGAAAGGGCTCGGCATGAAAGAGAAGTAATTTGCGATGACAGGGAGAGAGTTCGTAATAATAGGCCCAAAATTCTCATCTGTTTTGTGCTATCATTAATATTTTTAACGCTAGTGGGCTGTAGCAGGGAAGCAACAGAAGTAGAGACCATCTTCACACCCCTTGGCCTCATAGTAAAGGGGGCTTCCTCAATACCCCTTTCTCTTTACGACGATAAGGGAAACCTAATTCTCTCTTACCCGAAACTTCCAGGACCGGATGTTTTGCTGGTATTTCCCTGGAAGCCAGAAAAGACCTACCTTTTAAAGGTAGGAGCAACCAAAATTAAACTTTTAGCCCCTGAAAAAAGACCCATAGCAGAGCTTCTGGTGCTGACTCCTCTGGGTTCACCTGGTGAGCGGTTTATCGTTTATCCTGAAAGCCCTCTTGAGGCCCATTTTGTAGTGTCAAGCAGGGCTCCCTGCCCTGAGATAGGCCTTATGTTTACGCCTTATCAAGACCTAAAAATAGAGATAGCTAGCTTTAAGAAAAATATTCCCGAAGGCCAAAGAGAACTTTTTAGGCAAAAAGTCTACCTTAAAGATAACGAAGAGACTGTACTCAAAATTAAACTAGAAAACACCCCGATTAATCTTAGTTTTGAACGCCGCTATGTGGACTTACGCGGAAAGATTAAAGTGCTTGCCTGGCACTTTCCCACTGACGAGTCCGGCTTAAACATCAGGCATAAGCGCGAAGGGGTGCTCGTTATCCCGAACCCCCTTTTTGAAAAAATAGGCTACACCCTGGGCATAAAAGAGCGCGGGTATTCCCGCTTTCTGCCTTTCGCCTACCAGACCATATTGCTTAAAAA
Source organism: Thermodesulfatator autotrophicus (assembly GCF_001642325.1). Lineage (GTDB taxonomy): Bacteria > Desulfobacterota > Thermodesulfobacteria > Thermodesulfobacteriales > Thermodesulfatatoraceae > Thermodesulfatator > Thermodesulfatator autotrophicus. The sequence continues at coordinate 21,268 of NZ_LSFI01000020.1, forward strand.
CGAAAGCCCGATGCCGGTAAACCTTCTGATAAAAGCAGACTTTTTTGACCCGCAAACCGTGAAGAAGGCCAGTGGTTTTTATCCGCCGAAGTTCGGTGCTGAAGGCCATATAAAAGAGCCCCTGGGGCTGGCTTATCTGCCTCCTCACGGGATTGCCAGAGTGGTGCTCCCGGTGTTTGCGGAAATAAAGCCCGGCGAATACCTTGCCCGTATAGAAGTTTACCCCCTGGGGGAGAAAAAGCCTGTGCTCGTAAAAGAACGCCTGATAGGTGTAACCCGGGGGAAGCCCTGGCTGGCAGCAAGCCTTTTCGTAATACTTTTTTGCGGGCTTACGATAAGCCTCGGTTTTCTCGTAGCCCACCAGAGAGTGCTAAGGCACTTTCGCGTGCGCGAGCTCTGCCTCATCGCCTTAAGCGGAGCGGTGGCCTTTGGCCTTGACTTCCTGGGAGGCATGCTCTCAAACATTTTCCACGCTATCCTTGGGCCATTTAATGTACTGGTAGGCGGACTTATCACTGAAGTTACCCACTACGTGGTGTTTACTGCTATTTTCTCCCTGGTGCCAAAGCCCGGGTTCGTTACTCTCTCTTATCTCATGAACTACCTTATGGGGCTTTTACTCTACGGAGGCATGCGCGCCACCGACCCGTTTTTTGTAGGGGCAAACATCTTTTTCATGGAGGCCATGTTATTGCTCCTTCTGGTTTACCAGAAGCCAGTTGGCCTGCGCCTGGTGCTTGCCCTGGCCCTTGCCGATGCCCTTCAAACTTTTTCTTCGCTGGTGCTCCACATGACCTTTTATCGGCTGTACTTTCCCGATTGGTACATCTGGCTAAGCGTAGGTGTAAAAGGCTTTCTCTACACCCTCATCGGCGCAGGCCTTGGCTTAAAAATAGGTAAACTCCTGCGAGAGATGGAAAGATGATAGTTCGCGTGAAAGGACTAACCTATCGCTACCCTGGAGCTGATACGCCGGCCCTTTCAGGCGTAAGCTTTGAAGTAGCCCGGGGAGAGCTTTTCCTGCTTGCCGGGGAGACGGGCTCTGGTAAAAGCACGCTTATTTCCGTGCTCTGCGGGCTTATCCCGGCAGAGGCTCAGGGCGAATTCTCTGGCACAGTGGAAGTCCTTGGCCGCAGGTGGCCAGTGGCTCCAGAGGCCCTTTATCCTGAAGTTAGCGTGGTGTTTCAAAGCCCGGCAGAACAGCTCATTGCTGACAAAGTTTTTTCAGAGGTGGCCTTTGGCCTTGAAAACTTAGGGCTTTCGCCAGCAGAAATCAAAAAACGCGTGGCTTTAGCCCTCTCCCAGGTAGGGCTTTCTGGTTTTGAAGAGCGCGAGCTAGCCCGGCTCTCAGGTGGTGAGCTCCAGCGGGTGGCCATTGCCTCTGCCCTTGCGCCTGGCCCAAAAGTGCTCCTCCTTGACGAACCCCTGGCCCAGCTTGACCCTCAAGCCTCCCGGAGTATTGTAGCTCTCCTGCAACAAATAGCCGCTCAGGGGATAACGGTAATCCTGGCCGAACATCGCCTAAACTTTGTTCTATCGGCTGTAAAACGGCTGTGTTTCCTGGAGAAGGGAAAAGTCAAGTTTCTCGGAAATGCCAGCGATTTTAAACCACCTGAAAGGAAGTTTAAGCCCCTTAAGGCCAAAAGCCAGAAGAAGGTTCTCCTTGAAGTGAAAGACCTTCACTTTTCTTACCCGGGTAGGCCGGCCCTTTTTAAGGGCTTAAACTTTACCTTTTACGAAGGTGAAAGAGTAGCCCTCCTTGGGGCAAATGGTTCGGGGAAAAGCACCTTTTTGCATCTCCTGGCAGGCCTTTTAAAGGCTAGCAGAGGAAAGGTTATTTTCCATGGAAAACCCTCAAAAGAGCGCCTGGGGCTTACCCTTCTCCTTCAGGACCCTGATCTTATGCTGATAAAAGAACGCGTCTGGAATGAACTTGCCTTTTCTCCACAAAACCTCGGATTATCCAGAGAACTTACTCAAAAAAGGGTTAAGCAGGTGGCCGAAGAGCTTAATATTTTGCCTTTGCTCGGGCGCGTGCCGTTTTCCCTTTCAAGGGGCCAGCGCCTGAGAGTGGCTCTTGGCGGCCTTCTCACCGGAGAGCCAATGGTCCTTCTCCTTGACGAACCCACCACGGCTCAGGACTTTGAAAACGCAAGGAGGCTCATTGAAGGGCTAAGGGCTGAGCTCGTAATCTTTTCTACCCACGACGAAGACCTGGCAAAAGCCCTTTCCACTCGCCTCTTGCGCTTTGAAAACGGAAAAGTAAGGGAGGAAAGCTATGATTAAATCCTTTTTAACATTTTCTCATAATCTTCGTGAGTTCCAATCCAAACCCAGATGTAATCATTTCCGTCTTTTATGGCTAAAGCCCTGTAAGAATCAGTTATTCTTACAGACCAAAAATTTCCAGTTTTTTTAAAGTGGAGTGAAGGATGATGAGGATTCTCTTTAAGCAATCCAAATTGAACTTTTGCTCTTTGTTTTACCTGGCCTGGCAGGGCTTCAAAACACTTCCAAAACCTAGAAGTTGCTTTATGCACTATATATCTTTCAATTTTCCTTTTTGTTTTTCTTCAAGGGCCTCTTCAATTAAAAAATCAAGCATACCTTTTCGGGAGTCCTCTTCAATTTCCTGGTCCCACTTTTTCCAGTCTATTTCCAGAATCCAGTTTCTCAGTTTGATGAACTCTTCTTCAGGCATTTTTTCAATGATTGATTTGATTTCTTCAGCGGTGAGCATTAAGCCCTCCCTGCTATTTAAAAAGTTTAACATTCTATTTGTACTTTACTATGATTTAACATGGCAGAAAACTGGTAACTTGCCTTATCTGGAACCGAGTGGAAGCTACAGTAGAGTGGCAAAAGCCCTTTCCACTCGCCTCTTGCACTTTGAAAACGGAAAAGTAAGGAAGGCGTGGCCTTGAGAAACCTTCATCCCTATACGAAATTTAGCCTGGTTTTCGTGATTTCAGGGCTGGCAGTGCTTCTTGATAAGCCCCTATCCTTAGCGGTACTGGCTGGCCTGGCTACTTTTGTTTTTCTGGCCTCACGCCCCAGTAAGACCTGGCTTAAAGGCTACTTTATCATCGTGGCCACCACCGTCTGGGGTATCATGTTAAGCCAGGGGCTTTTTTACCAGGGCTTTCCACGAACTATTCTTTTCTGCCTTATTCCGCCAGGTAAGAGCTTCTCCGGGCTGTGTTTTATAAGGGAGGGTTTTCTTTACGGGCTGGTGCAGTCCCTGCGTATGGTAGCCGGGCTTTCAGCAGGGGCCTATCTGGTTAACTCCACTTCTACGGAGATGCTTTTTCGCACGGTCTCTGCCCTGCCCTTTCCACGGGGCTTAAGCCTTCTTGCCGCCGCAGCAGTGCGTTTTCTGCCCAGGGTGGCGAGCGACCTGCGCCTGTTGCACCAGAGCCTCGGCCTGCGAGGCTATCGCCCTTTTAAGCGCGGCCTTCTCTACACCCTTCGCACGGAGCTTGCGGTGGTTTATCCACTCCTTTCCCGCGCCATAAGAGACTCCCGCTCGGTGGCTGATACTTTACTTACCCGCGGCTTTAACCCGCTTTCTTCCGGAAAATATCGTTTTCTGCCTGTCTGGCCCTGGCACGAAAAGCTAGCTACGATTTTGATTTTCGTGTTACTTTTTGGTATATTTTTAGTTAAAATTGTTTTTTGGGCTTATCTGCAAGGAGTTTACTATGAAGAAAGCCTCAGGCCTCTTTACGCTCTGGTGCGTAATTATCTTTAGCCTGATAAAAGGGTCAGTCCTCGCTGAAGAGCTAAAGGCCTTTGGCCTCAAGTTTGCGTGGAAAAAGCCCCTTGAAGATGTTAGTTTTTACGCCCGCTCAGGGCACACCCCTGGGGCTTATCCTGAGTTTTCTCCAGACGGCCGCTGGCTTGCCCTTGGCACCTTCAAAGGCGGGCTTTTCCTTTTTGAAGCAGGGACAGGCAAACTCATCTGGCAGAAACGCATTCCTGAAGGCATGGTTAAGCGCGTGGCTTTTTCCCCAGATGGCCAGGCACTTTATTACGGCACCCAGAGCCCTGAAGGCGAAGTCTGCGCGTTAAAAACTAAAAGCGGAGAAAAACTCTGGTGTTTCAGCACCGCGAGAGACCTTGAGCGTGGCGCTCCCCCGCCACCTGGTGACATTTACGGTATTTACCGCCTGCCTGGGGTTTATCGCCTTATCGTACTTCCCAGTGGGGACCTTATCGTGCTTGCTATCCATTCCTGGCCCGACAGCAGGAAACAGAAGTGGCGCAGGCTCTCGCGGGTTTACCGTTTTAGCCCACAGGGTAAACTCCGCTGGGCTTATCCTGAAAACGGCCCGGCCCCCCTTACCCTGATTTACGCCGATGCTGACGAAAAGGGCCAGAAAGTAGCCCTGGTGAGCCTTATGCCATCTGAAGGTGACGATTTGTCCATAGGGCCGCCGCCCCAGAGTTTCATTCTCCTTGACGGGCTTACCGGAAAAGAACTAATGGTCCATCAGCTCACGCCCCTTAAGCCTTATTTTGAGAGGGTTTCTGCCTGGGAGTCAGTGGCTGTTTCGCCTGACGGCCGCTTTGCTGCCCTCGGCGTTAGCGACGGAAGGCTTTTTATCTTTGACTTGAGGGACAGGCGAATTAAAACCTGCCTTTCGCTTGCCACCCCCATTATCCTTGGGGAACTTCCTGTTTCTGCCACTTTAAGCTACGGCATTTTTGACTCAAACGGCGTGTTTTACATCGTCTCTGGCGAAAGCACCCTGCCCTTTGGCCTGCCCCTTGAGGTGGACAAGCCAGCCGGGCCACACCCTGGAGCACGCACGGTCTTTGCCATTGACCCTGAAACAGGAAAAATACTCTGGCGCTTTGCTTCGCCTTTTAAACTCCAGGGATTAGCCCTGAGTAAGGACGGCAAAGTCCTGGCCGTGGGGGTAGCGGCTTTTCGCCGGGAAGACACCCGGGTGCGCCAGTTTGGCGTGCTCACCTTTGACCTTAAAAAACCCGGCGGGGGCTATAAAAAGCTTTCGGGCTACTTCCCCACGGCGGGCAATGTATTTTTCCACCTGGCGGTTTCTCCTGACGGAAGGCTCGTAGCTATCGTGGAAAGCCCCTGGGCTGACCAATATGGCCGACTCTTTGGAAAGCATCGCCTCATTGTTTTGGAGAAAACCTCAGACTTTAAGTATTACCTTAATGGGGAATAGATACAGGTCTTTTAGAAAAAAAGGAGTATAATTTGGAGAATAAAACTACTAATAATTTAATAAGATTTTAGGGAGACATTCATGAAACGTTTTAAATTTCTAGCTGTAATATGGAAAGAAGAGGCGGGTTATGTGTCTTATTGTCCTGAAATAGGAGTTTCCTCCTGTGGTGATACACCAGAAGAGGCTCTACATAACTTAAAAGAAGCCGTTGAGCTTTACTTAGAAAATGCCAAAGAGCTTGGAATGCTTGAAGATGTGGAAAAGGTGGCTCAAACACCAGAGAAATTTGCTTCTTCTCTAGAAATTGAATTACTATGAAGCTTCCTATTCTTTCTTCCTCCGAAGTTGAAAGTATTCTGCGTAGAGCAGGATTTGAGCCAGCCCCTAAAAGGGGCAAGGGGAGCCATAAAGCATTTGTTAAACAAGAAAAAGATAAAAAGTATTTAGTAATAGTCCTCAAAAGAGGAATATCCCCAGGGGAACGCTTCTTGCCATTATTAAACAAGCTGGCCTTACTAAAGAAGAATTTATGCGCTTATTAGAAGAGTGACCAATGCTTAAAACCTCAAAAACTTCTTAAAGACTCGCTGTAGAATAGGAATATGTATTTTTTAGACGGAAGGCTCGTAGCTATCGTGGAAAGCCCCTGGGCTGACCAATACGGCCGACTCTTTGGTGAGCATCGGCTGTTAGTTCTTGAAAAAGAATCAAATCTTGAAAAGCTGGCTTTGCAGGCCAATTCGTTTGGAGGTGGTGAATGAAGGCCTTTTTGTTTTCACTATACCTAATAGCCGTTTTAGTTATAAAAAGCTTTGCCCTGGAAATACCTAAAGGTACAGCTAAAGTTGTTTTCTATAACCAAAAAGGAAACCCCATTATTTCCCTTGAAGACGAAAATAACGACGGCCGGTTTGAAAAGAAAGTCATTTTCCGAAAAGGCAAGCCTTACAAAGTTTTTATTGACGAAAATTACAATAATATTCCTGAAAAAATAGCTGTCCTTACGGAAAACAGCCAGGTTAAAGAGCTAATCTTTGACCGTAACGAAGACAAACGGCCTGACAAGTGGCAAATTTACCAGAACGGCCGTCTGGTAAAAATTGAAGAAGACCGCAATTTTGACGGGAAAAGGGACTTAGTTTCCTACCTTGATAAAAACGGAAAAATTCAAAAAATACTCCGTGACGACGACCATGACGGTTTTTTTGAAATTGAAGAAGTTTTCAAAGGGAAAACCCGAGAAGTCCTGCTTAAAAGACCCAAAGAGCCAGTGAAAGAAAAGCTAATTTACGAAGAAGGTAAACTCTCCAGACGCTTGATAGACAAAAACGGCGACGGCTCCTTTGAACTTGAAGAACACTTTAAAGAGGGAAACAAGTATTTACTAATAAGCCGTAACCAAAAAACAAAAGTCTTCTGTTTTGACCGAAGAGGGAAACCTTTTCTTGCCTTTGTTGACGAAAACAATGACGGCCTCTTTGAAAAAAAATACTCTTATACGGAAAAGGCCTGGGAAACCTTAAAACCTTTAATAACCCTTAAAGCAATTGTAAATATTTGCCAGGGACAGGCAAAAAATGAGCACTAAATCACGAAAAATACATTACCCCTTTTCCGCTATCGTTGGCCAGGAAGAAGCTAGGCTGGCTCTAATTCTTTCGGCCATAACCAGGGAGGTGCGCGGAGTTTTGCTCTCAGGCGAAAAGGGGACAGGCAAATCAACCATGGCCAGAGCCCTGGCTGCGCTCCTTCCGCCTTTAGAAAGCCAAAAACCTGCTCCCTTTGTAAATCTTCCCTTAAACACCACGGAAGACGCCCTTATAGGTTACCTTGACCTTGAAAAGACTTTATACCAGAGGAAACCTGTTTTCACCCCTGGCCTCCTCGTCAAGGCCCATCAGGGCGTTCTTTACATTGACGAAGTAAACCTTTTGCCTGAACACATTACCTCAGCCCTGCTTGACGCCGCCGAAAGTGGCCACCTGGTAATTGAAAGAGAGGGCTTCTCTTACGAACTTCCGGCTGAATTTATCCTCATCGGCTCTATGAACCCTGAAGAAGGGGCGCTTTCTCCCCAGTTTCTTGACCGCTTTGGCCTGGCCATTGAAGTTTCCGCAGAAAAAGACCCAGAGCTCAGGGCTGAAATCATAAAACGAAGACTGCTTTTTGAGAAAGACCCCCTTACTTTTTACGCCCAATTTGAAAAGGCTGAAGAAGACTTGAAAAACCGCCTTAAACAGGCCCAGGCTTTATACCCAGAAGTCCACCTACCCTCGCGCTTAAAGGCCCTGATAGCTGAGCTTACCAGAGAAGCCCTGGCTCAAGGCCACCGGGCGGACTTGATTTTGGCTTCAGCCGCGAGAGCACACGCCGCCTACCGGGGAGGAAAAGAAGCAAACCTTGAAGACATTGAGGCAGTAGCGGAAATGGTGCTACGCCATCGCCGACGGGAAAAATCGCCTAAAGCTTCCCATAACCCCAGAGAAAAACCCAAAAAAAACACAGAGCAAAAACAGCCACCCAAACCAGAGCAAAGAAAACCTGAAAAACAGGAAAAAAGGCCTGAAAACCTGAAAAGTCATAAAGAAGAACCTTCTCATAACTCAGAAAAAGAACCTTCCCTGAAGCCCCCTGAAGAAGTAAAGCCTCACGAAGGCCAGGATCAGGTTCACGAAATAGGTGAAGTGTTCAAAGTGCGACCGCTTGACGTAAAAATACGTTATCACTTCCGTGGAAAGAGCGGAAAGCGCACTTCTTCTCACGGGAACCGTGGGCGTTTCGTAAAAGCCGTAAACCCAAAAGGCAGGGTAAAAGACATAGCGGTTTCTGCCACCCTTAAGGCTGCAGCTCCTTACCAGCGCTTGCGCGGCGCAGGCCCGGGCAAAGGCTTTATCGTTAAACCTCAGGACCTGCGAGAAAAGCTAAGACGAGCCAAGACAGGCCATCTTCTTATTTTCTGCGTAGATGCCTCAGGGTCAATGGCCGCTCAAGCCCGCATGCGAGAAACCAAAGGGGCCATTATGAGCCTTCTTTTAAGCGCCTACCAGAAACGCGACCAGGTGGCCATGATAACTTTCAGAGGAAAAGAAGCAAGGCTTGTGCTTCCCCCTACGAACTCGGTGGAGCTGGCCGGAAGGCTCCTTCGTGACCTCCCGGTAGGCGGCTCAACACCGCTTTCTGCGGCCCTTGCCCTTTTAAATAAACTACTTCACCAAAAAACTACCAGGGAACCGGAAAAGCCCGTTAGCGTTTTTCTCATAACTGACGGCCGGGGGAACGTATCCCTGGGAGAAGGGAAACCCCAGGACGAAGTCAAACGCCTGGCCCAGAGCCTTTCTCATTCCTTTCCGCAGGTATCTTTCGTGGTGATTGATACAGAAACTGGCCAGGTAAAGCTTGAAATGGCCAGAGAGCTGGCAGGGGCCCTTAAGGCTCAGTATTTTACGCCTGAGGCCCTTAAGGCCGATCGCTTGGTAGCCATTGCCCGCGAGATTTTACCAAAGGAGAATGCCCGATGAAAAAGAAGATTTTTCCTTTCTCAGCTATTGTAGGCCAGGACGAAATGAAACTTGCCCTTATTTTAAATGTTATTGACCCCTCCATTGGCGGAGTGCTTATAAGAGGCGAAAAGGGGACAGGCAAATCTACCATCGTGCGCTCCCTGGCAGACATTCTGCCAGAAATTGAGGTGGTGGAAGGTTGCCCGTTTTCCTGTGACCCTGATAGCCCTGCCGAGCTTTGCCCGGAATGCACAAAGCGCCTTGAAGAAGGCCCCCTTCCCCGCGCAAGGCGCAAAGTGCGGGTAGTTGACCTTCCTCTTTCTGCCACTGAAGACCGCATCGTAGGCACCCTTGACATAGAACGCGCCCTTAAAACTGGCGAAAAACACTTTGAACCGGGAATTCTCGCCGCAGCCCACCGGGGAATCCTCTACGTTGACGAGATAAACCTCCTTGATGACCACCTGGTTGACCTTTTGCTTGACGCTGCGGCCATGGGCGTAAACTTTGTGGAACGCGAAGGCATAAGCTTTTCTCATCCGGCAAGGTTTGTGCTGGTGGGCACCATGAACCCTGAAGAGGGAGAGCTAAGACCACAGCTCCTTGACCGCTTTGGCCTGTGTGTCCAAGTGGAAGGCATAAAAGACCCCAAAGAAAGGGTGCTGATTATAGAAAGACGCATGGCCTTTGAAAAAGATCCAGAGAACTTTAGTACCCAGTTTGCCGAAGAAAACCAAAAACTTGCCAGCCGTATTCTTGAAGCCCAAAAAATTCTTAACCAGATAGAAATTCCAGAAGATGTTCTCTACCAGGTGGCCAAAAAACTTATCACCCTGGGGGTAGATGGCCACCGGGGAGACCTTACGGTGATAAAAACAGCGCGAGCCCACGCTGCTTTTTGCGGACGTGAGACAATCACCGAAGAGGACCTGAAAGTGGCTGAAACTCTCTCCTTACCGCATCGGCTGCGCCGAAGACCTTTTGAAGAAGTGGCTTTTTAGACACGCAACGGAGTGTTATTTTTATAAAATAATTGCCATGAAGCTGAAAATATTTATTAATGGAAGCATAAAAAATGACAGTTTGGGGCCGTTATTGCGAGAGGAGAGAAGCAATCCTTTTTGAGATTGCTACGCCTGTCCCAAGCGAAGCGAGGTATCTCCTCGCAGTGACAATATGGAAGTCATTTACGAGCGGAGTGAAGCAATCTCAGGGATTACTTCGTCGGTGCTCTGCACCTCCTCGTAATGACCAAGTAGAGGGCGCTCGTCGATTCCGGCTCCTCGCAGTGACAAATAAGGGAGTCATTGCGAGCCACACTCCCCACCTTGTCATTGCGAGCCACGAAGTGGCGAAGCAATCTCTTCCCCGAGCGATACCGAAGCAATCTCGAGAGATCGTCACGGCGACTACTTCACCTGGTGTGAAGGTAGTGCCCATTAACGCCATGAGCAATCGCTCACAACAAAAACACGGTAGGAGCAAGCAATGGAAAGTTTACTTGCTTTGCTGGCCAAAGGTGGAATTGTTATCTGGCCTATTCTTTTTTGCTCGGTACTGGGGCTTGCCATCATCGGCGAGCGAATATTTTATTTCAGAAAACTTAAACAAGCCCTCCCAGACCCAAAAGAGATTGACCAAAAGAAATTAGAAGACCTGGCTTCATACGAAGGGCCGGTTGGCGAAATGGCCCAGGAAATTCTTCCGGTTTGTTGTGGAGACAGGGAGTTTCTGGAATCCATTATTGACCACTTTATAAGCGGAGAGGTAAATCGGGCCTCTCGCTACCTCTCGCTTCTTTCAACCCTGGCAAGCATTGCTCCGCTTTTAGGGCTTCTTGGCACAGTGCTCGGGCTGATTAAAGCCTTCAGGGTGGTAGAAGAAGTAGGTAGCCAGGTAGATGCCTCTATGCTTGCTGGTGGAATCTGGGAAGCTATGTTAACCACCGCGGTGGGGCTTTCAGTGGCTATTCCTCTTATCGTGGCCCACAGGTTCCTTTCTTCCTGGGTCAACCGTTACGAAGAAAGTCTTTACCAGCTGGCCATTGTTCTCCTAAAAAAGGCTTACCGGGGGGAATATGCGTAAAAGAAGACGCCACCAGGATGAAAATTTAGAAGTTCCCATGACCCCTATCATAGACATCGTATTCTTACTTTTAATCTATTTTTTACTTACCAGCCAGCTGGTAAAACAGAAAACCTTAAAAGTAAATTTGCCGCAAAGTGAAACTGCGGTAGCCACTCAACAGGAAGAAACTATAACCATTGGCATTAACAGAGAGGGAGACTTCTTTTTAAACGGAAAAAAACTGGATATGGCCCAGTTAAAACAAGAGTTAAAGAGAATAGCCGCAGAAGGGGGAATAAAAAAAGTCTATGTTGAAGCTGACCGGGACACCAAGGCTCAGCTTTTGATTGACGCCATGGATGCCGCCCGCAAGGCCGGGCTTAAGCAAATTCTTATTAAAACTAGAAGTCGTTAATATGCCCATTAACATACGTGAATCAAATCTGGCTGTTTTTTTACTGGTATCTTTGCTTATTCACGGAATTTTATTCTGGCTGGCTACCAGATTAAAGCTTGAAAAGCCAGTTACTCCAGCCACAGAAGTTCCTATTGAATTGGTAGCAGAAAAAGAGGAATCACCTCCGCCTCCTGCTCCCGGTTTACCTCAGACAGCCAGTCCCTCAGAAATCAAGCCCGTAAAAGTAACTCCTGAAAAAATAGATGTCTTTGCAGAAAAACCTGTCCAAATAGCCCAGGTAGAGACTCCCTGGCAGGAAGTAAAAATACCCGAAAAAAAGGACTTGCCTGCTTTTTCCAGCCAGGAAGTCCCGGTTTTGCCAGAGGCCACCTCAGATAAGGCCAAAACAGCCAAAAAAAGCTTTAAAGAATACTTTGCCAGAGTAAGACGGCTTATTGCGGCCAACAAGTATTATCCCCTGAGTGCCAGAATGGCGGGCTACACTGACAAAATAGAAGTTTCTTTCGTTATTGATGCCCATGGCCAGGTAAGTGAGATAAAAGTAGAAAGACCTTCGGAATACAAGGTTTTAAACCAGGCGGCCATCAAAACCATAAAAAGAGCAGCCCCCTTCCCTCCTCCCCCAGAAGAACTAAACCCACCTTTAAAACTACGGGTGACCATAAAATACGAAATAGAGTGATTATGCTCAAAATAATCGTCATAGCCTTATTTTTTTAGTTTAATAAGTTTTTCACTTGAAGCCGCTGAAAAAGGCACCTGTATCGTTCTTACCAGAGAAGACATTGAAAAAACCAAGGCCCTCAGTATTCAGGAGGTATTGAATCAGGTCTCGGGAGTAAAGGCCTCGGCTTCTTCAGTATCACTCTGGGGATCATCTAAAGTGAAAGTTTTTCTTGATGGACGGTCTATAAATGACCCAACTTCCCGGCACGGAGCCGTAAAGTGGGACCTTGTGCCTTTAAAAAATGTCGTCCAGATTAAAATTTGCAAAGGCACAGGAAGCGCTGAGTTTGGAGACGACACAAGCGGCGGAGTTATCATTATCAGCACCAAAAAAATTTCCTCTCTTTATGGCTATGTGGAAGGGTATCTCGGAAATCTGGACACTAAAAGCACTGAGGCTTATCTGGAAAAAAGATTAATAACTTCGGGCTTTCTTTCTCAGGGAACCACTACCAGACTGACGGCTACCCTGCCCCGCCAAGAACCTGGCTAATAGGCCTTAATTATAGGTTTTAGAGGACTTTCTGGCTAACCCTGCCTCAAAATAGAACCAGCTTGCATTTATAAGTGCTCCCCCCATAAAGGCGTATAAAATTATCATTTCTGGAGAAGGTAAAGGATGTTTACGCAGAAAAATACCCAGGGACATCATCATTGCTACCAAGAGATAACTACGCCAGGGTTGAAAAGCAAAAAAACAGAGGTGAGAATGGGGTTTATTATCAAGTCTTTTTATGTTTTTTAAGGCAATTCTAGCCATAAGGCGCCTCCCCAAAAAATAAGAGGCTATAAAAGTTCCCACCCACAAAATCCAGTAAAGAAGGTTATGAGCCTGATGAACAAAGAAAAAAGAGCGTACCACCAGAATAGCCCCCACCGCAAACCAGACCACTCCAGAAACAAAATAAAGCCAAACTTTGGGCACTTTTGGTTTAACTAACATAAGCACCTACCTTTTCTAAGTAAAATTTTAAAAGAAAAGGAGCTACAAATGTAGTAAAAGCTACAACCATAATCATGGTAGTGTAAAGAGATAAATCAAAAAGTCCACTTAAACGACCAAATTCAACAAATATAATTCCCACCTCTCCACGGGGAATCATTGCTAAACCAACAAATATTTTATCATATATTTTTCCTTTAATTAAAATACCGGCTAATCCTTTGCTTAAAAGAGCTATCAAAGAGAACAGGATAAAGTAACCTAAAAGGTACCAATTTAATTCTATTTCTTTAAAATTTATTTCCAGTCCCACATACACGAAAAAAATAGGGGTAAAAACCAGAGATAAAGGGCCAATTATGCTTTTTACACTTTTTACCGTGGCAGAAGAAACTCTAAGAGAAGCGGCAAAAGGAATAACAAAACGCCGCGAAAAAGCCAGCCCTCCAGTGAAAGCCCCTAAGATCTCAGGGGCTCCGAAACGCTTGGCAAAATAAGCCAGAAAAAATATTAGCGAAAGTATAGTAGAAGGCACAAAATCATAACTTTTTAACTTGCGAGCCATAAAATCTATAAGAAGCGCAATAAAATGGGCAGCTATGGGTGCAATCAAGAAAAAGGTTAAAATATAAAAAATGTAGGTAAAAGTAGTAAAAAACTGGAAATTTCCAGTCTGAGCAAACTCATAAAGAATGGTCAAAAGCATAACCCCAAGAATATCATCAACTACTGCGGCCGCTAAAACTATTTGTGAATTTCTGGAGTCTATCTTGCCTAAATCTTGCAAAATACGAACCGTTATACCAATACTGGTAGCTGCCAAAGTCCCTCCCACAAACAAAGCTGCGGTGAAACTGACTTTCATAAGACAATAAGAGGCTATACCACCCAATAAAATGGGCAGAGAAGCTCCTAATATAGCTACTAAAAAAGCTTGAAAACCTGTCTTTTTTACCTGGTCAATATCTACTTCTAAGCCAATTTGAAAAAGCAAAAGGATAATACCAATTTCTGCTAACAGTTTGATAACAAAACTTGGTTCAACTATTCCTAAAAGACTGGGGCCTAAAAGTAAACCGGCAAATATTTCTCCTAAGACTGCTGGAACACCAAAGCGATTAAATATGCTACCCCAAAGCCTGGCCAAAAATAAAATAAAAGCTAGGTCAATAAAAATTTCTTCTAAAGCTACCTTCATACTGAACCTCAAATAACCCTAGCAAACTGCTAGATAAGCAGAAAATATTCACCCCTCTTAAAATTTTCAACTGTTATTTTCACATCAATTTCCCTTGTTTTTTGAGATGTTGTTTAGTATTTTTGGCCGTGCATGTGGATTGAAGATAAGAAAAGTTACGTCAAAAACAAATTTTCAAAAGTCACCAGGCGCTATGACCTGGTAAACACTTTGGGAAGCTTTGGTGTTGACTGCTGGTGGCGATACTTATGCGTTCGTGAGTTAAAAGCTTATCCAGGCCCTATCCTTGACCTGTGTGCTGGCACTTTAACCCTGGCCAAAGAAATTGTAAGACAAAGGCCTAGACCAGTAATAGCCTTAGATATCACTTACGAAATGCTATCATATGGTAAACATCGCCTGGCCAGGCATCCGGCTTTGAGTTTTATCTTTCCTGTAGCTGGCGATGCAGAAAATCTCCCCTTTTCAGACAATCAATTCTTTGGAGCCTCCGTAGCTTTTGGTATAAGAAATCTGGCCAATCCTGAAAAAGGACTTATGGAAGTTTTACGAGTGTTAAAACCTGGGGGAAAATTTGTCATTCTTGAGTTCTCGCGGCCAACTTTACCTGGCTTTAGTCGTTTATATAGCCTCTACCTCAATAAATTTATGCCTCTTTTAGGGGGGAAATTAACCGGCGACCGGGAGGCCTATGAATACCTGGCTACCTCTATTGAAAAGTTTCCAAACCCGGAAGAATTTTCCCTTTTAATGAAAAATTGCGGTTTTTACAAAGTTAAATATTTTCAGTTAAGTTTTGGGATCGTAACAGTTTATACTGGCCTTAAGCCCTGAGCCCTCTACGAGCCAAGAATTTTTTCATGAAATCTTTGATACGCTCATAAGCCTTTTCAAGGAGGTCTTCTGGAGGGAGAAATACTACCCTAAAGTGAGCAGTACCTGGCTTCTGGCCAAACCCGCTTCCGTGAACTACTACTACTCCTGTTTCCGCAATGAGCTCTTTTACAAATTCCTTATCAGATACCCCAGGGATATCTATACGAGGAAAAGCATAAAAAGCACCCTTGGGCTTTACGCAGGAGATACCAGGAATATCATTCAACATCTCGTAGGTAAGATCGCGCCTTCTTTCTAACTTTTCAATAACTTCTTTAAGATGACTTTGGTTACCATTTAAGGCTACGGGAATGGCATATTGTTTAGGATGAGAAGTTGAAAGACGGGCTCTGGCCAGCTTATGAATAGCTTCTACAAAGTCTTTTACCACTTCCCAGGGGCCAGAAACAATGCCCCAGCCAATTCTAAAGCCAGGTGCAAGATAAGATTTTGAAAGACCATTGAAAGTAACCACAGGAACGTCTGGATCTAGTGAAGCAATAGAAATGTGTTTAGCACCGTCAAAAACAAGTTTGTCGTAAATTTCGTCTGAAAATATTACAAGCTGGTGTCTTCTAGCTATATCTATGATACCTCTTAAAGTTTCTTCAGAGTAAACTGCGCCAGTAGGATTGTTGGGATTAATTATCACTATAGCTCTGGTTTTTTTATTAACTTTAGATTCAATATCAGCAAGGTCAGGCTGCCATTCATTTTCTTCATCAAGATAATATGGATTAGGCTCAGCCCCCAATTTAGCGAGAATGGCTGTATAAAGCGGATAACCAGGATAAGGGACCAGGACATTTTCACCTTCGTTTACCAGGGCTGTAAGAGCAAAATCTATAGCTTCACTGGCACCGGTGGTTACATAAATATCTACTGGCTCAATGCCCTGCTTTCTGGCCTCTTTGCGTATGGCACAAATGGCTTCATCAACGCCCTCTGAAGCGGAATAACCAGTAAGGTTTTCACACATGGCCTGGTAAGTGGCTTCTATAATGGGAGCCGGAGTACGAAAGTCAAACTGGGCAGGGTCTCCAATGTTTAGAAAAATAAGCTCTTTACCCTTTTTACGGGCTTCATTTGCCACCAAAACTATATCTCTTACGGCATATTCAATATTTTCAGTGCGTTTAGCAGGTTTTATAGGTTCAAAATCTCTTTTCATCGGTTAAATCACCTTATTTTTAAGAAAAGTGTTAAAATAAAATAATGCCGTCCTTTAATGCTAATGTCAACAATCCTTTCAAAAGCCCAAAAATCAGGCAAAAGGCATCTTACACAATCACTATTTTAATTTTGGCCCCGAAATTCTTACAATAAATTGTTTTACGCTAGAGGCCAAGTTATCTCTCCGCCCGAAACGATTGATGGCTGAAAATAATTCTTCCTAAAAGTTCTAGCTTATAGAAAGTTGCTTAGAAAAAAGGTTTTTCCTATAATAAAAAAATAAGATGAAGTTGCATCTCTTTATTTTAACTATTTTAGCTTCTCTATTTTCTCCTGTCCCTCTCTGGGCTCTTCAAGTTCATCCTTATCCAGAAGGCCTAATAGCTCACGAAATTGCCCACCTTTTCTTTGCTTTTGCCATGGCCTTTTCGGCTTATCGTATCAAAAAGATGCGTTTAAGTCGGAGGCCACACTGGCGCTAATTCCAATATGGAACAATTCTTTTGGTAATCTGGAATCTTTGGGCCTTTTTAGGTCACCTTGTCGCCTTGAAAATTTCTCCAGAAGTCTTTTTCCCGCAAAATGGAGAAGATTATCATTTTTGTCACAGAAAGATTCTCCTTAAAAGCTGGAAAGAATTCTTATATTATATTTTCCAAAATGACAACCTATTTACCCTCCCAGCCTTTTATCTCATTTACCGTGGAATTTCTCGCATGGAGGCCTTACTGCGGGGTGAAACATGAAACTTCTTCCTCTTTGGCCGCTTTGCCTTATCGATGTGCTCGGCTCCTTGGGGATGATAATTTTCGGAGTTCTTTCTTTTATCAAGGCCTTGAAAGCTCATTATCTTAATCCTAACAACTCTCGCTACAGTTATCTCTGCTGGGTTACAGGAGCCCTGATGGCCTTTGCCATATTTCGGGCCGGAGGCCACATTTTGCGCCATATACTTATTCAATCTGCCATAAACCTTGTTTCCAATGAAGCCAGTCAGAAACAGATTCGTCTCAGTGTCCAGCTAGCCAAGGAGCCTCTTCTTTTTCAAAGGCACGGCCAACTTATCAAAGTGGCCATTGTCCACATTTTACGAAACGCCATTGAGGCTTGTGGACCAGAAGACGTTATAAATGTAAAGACTGGTTTTAAAGAAGGTTACAATTACGTAATTATCAAAGATACAGGACCCGGCATTCCCAAAGAAATATTACCTCATATCTTTAAACCTTTCTATTCTACCAAAAGAAGACGTACCGGGCTTGGACTCCCCTATGTGAAACAAATAATAGAGGAACACCGGGGCAAAATTTTTATAGAAAGCACCTCTGGAAAGGGCACAACCGTCACGATCTACCTTCCAGTCCACCTTGATCGACACTAAAAAGACCAAGGTTCCAAGTCAATAGATAAGCCACAGGCGAAATCTCTCTAAACTAGCCAGCCTACATAAAACTAAATCCGGTACGGAAGGGACAGGCAAAATTTTTAAGCAAAGAAAGATAATCTGGCTAAAATTACAGGGCCTGTCTTTTAATAATACGTTTAACTTCTAAATCTTCAGGAGAGACGTCTAGTAGAGCTGCTACCACTTCCTGAGCTCTGACTCCCCCTTCTCTGGGCTCAAAAAGGGTTAAAAATAAGGTATTTTCCTCAGCCTTTAGGTCAATAACAAAAGGCCTAAGGTCTATTTCTTTTATTTTTTTCCCTCGACGGACCTTCAAAAGAATACTTCTTTGAGCCATAAATATTTTTATTTTTTCAGAGGGGACTGGTTCAGGAAGAATTATTTCATATAAAACTTCATCGGGAACTTCCAGGGCCTTTTTGGGGGAAGATAAAGACACATCTAATACTTTTATTTCTTCAGGCAATTCCTGATTTAAACGAGACTTCAACTCTTGAGGCTCAAGATATTTTACCAGTTCTATAGCTGCTACTTCAGCAAGACTTTCTACCCCAACAGGCAAGGCCCTGGCAAAGGAAATACGAGGAAGGGGATGAAAGCCCTCACTAAAGGCTACCGGAAGTTTTGCCCTTCTTACTGCCCGATGAAACTGGTTCATCAGTTCAATCTGAGAAAGAAAACGAAGAAGCCCCCTCTTTTGATAAACCAGGCGATACACAAAGCGACCTTCTTCTTCTATTCTGGGCGCCTCAACTGGAAAATCACAGTCTTTGGCAAGTACATTTTTAATGACTTTGAAGTCACAAACCCCACACTTAAGGCATTTTTGATAGCGACAATCAGGAGAAATTTCCTGAGTGAGGGAACGTTCTCTTTCGGCTAAGAGGAATTTTTTGGTAACACCAAGGTCAAGATGATCCCAGGGAAGAGGTTCATCAAGGGCACGGGCTTTCAAGAATTCTTCGAGATTAAGGCCCAAGGTGCTCGCTGCTGAAAGCCAGGCCTCAAAGCGAAATTCATCACTCCAGCTATCAAGACGTGCTCCCTGGCAGTAGGCCTCTAAAATCAAAGCTGAAAGGCGCCTGTCCCCCCGTGAGAACACTCCCTCAAGAAAACTCTGTTCAGGCTTGTGCCACTTAAATTTTAACTTTCGCCCTGAAAGGTTTTTTTTAAGCCAGGAAAGCTTCTCTTTGGTTTCAGCAAGAGTTATCTGGCGTTCCCACTGAAAAGCCGTATGCGGCTTGGGCACAAAAGTGGAAACAGAAACATTTACCTGTGGACCTACCCTTCCCTTAATCCGGGTAAGTCTTTTAGAAAGTTTGACGATGCCTTCAAGGTCTTCCTGAGTTTCAGAGGGAAGGCCAATCATAAAATAAAGTTTTAAGTGCCGCCAGCCCGCTTCAAAGGCCTTAAGAGCGGTATCAAAGAGGTCCTCTTCACGTATATCTTTATTGATAACTCGACGCAACCGCTCAGTGCCTGCCTCAGGGGCCAGGGTAAAACCGGTTTTTCGCACCTTTTTAATCTCAGAAATTATAGTCTCGTTAAGACTCCCTACCCGTAGTGAAGGAAGAGAAATGGCTATTCTTTCTGGCAAAAAACGGCGGTTAAAGCCCACAATTAACTCAGTGAGACAGGTGTAGTCTCCGGCTGAAAGGGAAAGGAAAGAAATCTCATCCCAGCCAGTGGCAGAAAGCCCAACTTCTGCCATTTCTAAAAGACGCTTTGGACTTCGCTCACGCACAGGCCTGTAAAAACTGCTTGCCTGGCAAAAGCGGCATCCACGAGTGCAACCACGGGAAATTTCAATGGCCAGGCGATCATGGGCTATTTCCGTCCAGGGGACAATGGGCCGCCAGGGGTAAGGCACTACGTCTAAATCAGGTACAATGCGGCGCCTTATCCTTTCATAGCCAGGCTTTAAAGGCTCAAGCCCTTTGAATTTTCCTTTTTCGTAAACGGGTTTGAAAAAAGACGGCACATAAATTCCCGGAATCTCTGATAAAGCGTTTAGTATTTCTTTACGAGAAGCCTGGGCTTCACGAGCTGAAAGTAAAGTATCAACAAGTTCTAAAATGGCTTCTTCACCTTCGCCAATGATTATGGCGTCGTAAAAATCAGCCACTGGCTCTGGATTTGAAACCACTGAGCCACCACCAAGAATAATAGGGTCATTTTCCCGGCGATTGCGGGCTAAAACCGGGATACCCGAAAGTTCAAGAATATTAACCAGATTGGTGGCACAAAGTTCGTAGGGAAAGCTCATGCCAATTAAATCAAAATCTTTTAGAGGGCGCCTGGCAGTTAAAGAAAGATAAGGAATGTCTTCTTTGCGCAAAAGTTCTTCAAGGTCCCTTGCTGGAGCATAGGCCCTGTCCAACAGAAGGTCTTCACGCTGGCTCAAAATCAAATAAAGGATAAGGAGCCCTATGTGAGACATGCCCACTTCGTAAAGATCAGGAAAGACCAGGCATACTTTTAAACGTGCCTCTTCAAAGGGACGAGAGAGAGCATTTATCTCTCGCCCTAAGTAGCGTGAAGGCTTTCGCACTTTGGCTAGAATTTTTTCAAAGCGGCTTTCCCAGTCATTCATGGTGAAAGAGATTAACACAGGGGGAATTGTTTGTAAGGTGTAAAAAGACTAAAGGGGCAGGTAATCCCTGCCCCGTAATAAAATTGGATTAATCTATCTTTTCTAGCTTTTGAGATAGGCGTTCTAACTTTACTTGAATAAAAGTGAGTTTTTCGGCCTCAGGCTTCAAAGCCACCAATTTTTCGTAATACTTAACGGCTTCTTTCAGCTTGTTCTGCAGTTCGGCCACCCGTGAAAGATCCCAGTAGGCAACTTTTTCAAGCCCTATCTTGGCTGTGGCAGCTTTCTCGTATAATTTTTCGGCCTCTGGATACTTCTTCTGTTCTTCCTTTAAATAACCAAGGCCTAGTGAAGAAAAATACTTTAGGTCTCCTTTAGCCTTAGATGCTACTTTTTCTAACTCCGACGTTGCTTCAGAAAGCTTACCCTGGGCATAATATTCTTCAAAAAGGGCTAGACGGGCCTCCAAAGCAGCTGGGGTATTGCCATATTTTTTAATCACTTGCTGATAAATATTTTCTCTTTGCTTTTGATCCTGGGTCATTAAACCTTGGACTAAAAGAAGAGCAGCCTTTTCAGTTTTCTGTTGCTGGTAATAAGTAAAGCCTGACCAAGCTGCCACTACTACAACTATCGCTATAGCTGCTATTATAATTTCCCGAATATGGCGTTTAGCAAAGTCAACCCATCTTTCATGGAGAACAAGCAATTCTTCTGGGGCCTTTTCTTCTTTTCTTTCTTTAGCCATTAGCCTTTCCCTCCAAAGTAGTCATCCCAGCGAAAGATTAAAGGTTCAACACCTTCTTTTAAAACAGCATGATCAACGATATCACCGATGAAAAGTACGTGGTCACCAGCTTCACAGGTGGAGACCACCTGACACTCAAAGTAGGCAATAGCATTTTTTAATACTGGTGAACCTTTAAGTGCGGACATATAATCAATTCCTTCAAACTTGTTGACTTCTCGCCCGCTTTTAAAACCAAAGTGCTTAGCCAGTTCAACCTGCCCTTCACCAAGCACATTTATACAAAAAATGCCAGAATTTTTAATAAGTTCGTAGGTATAGCGTTGAGGAGCAATGGCTACGGAAAGGAGCCTGGGCCTAAATGAAACCTGGCTAACCCAGGCTGCTGTCATACCATTTATTTTTTCCCCATCTCTTACAGTTACTACAAATACTCCCTGCGGAACATATTTGGTGATTAACTGCTGTAAGCCCATACTTTCCTCCTTTTCAGTTTAATTTCTGAAAAGCTTGGCCGATTTCATCTTATAATAAGCTGTCTTTCTATTGTCTGTACTGAACTTTCTTAAACAGTTCTATAATATAAAACTTCCGTCGGTAAGTCATCATAAAAAATTCTCGCTTCTCAATCCCGATTTAAAATAGCAATTTTTAGTTCTGCCAAAATCCTGCCGATAATAATAGGGACAGGCAAAATTTAAAAGGAGGTTTCGTTATGCCACGTATCCCCAGGTTTTTCATGGAT
>NZ_LSFI01000021.1 GCF_001642325.1 Thermodesulfatator autotrophicus
TTTTTATATTCGGCAAATCCGGGGCGGTTCACTATTCGCTATCTAGTTAAATCCGAACTCACTGAAAAGAAGGTTTATCTTATAGTCCCTCGGCTCCCGCAAAAGCTCCAGGTAGAGTAACAAATACAGACAGAATTCAATGGAGTCTTTACAAATTTTGATATTATTTTTATAAGGCAGACGCAAAAAAGGATTTTTAGAGGTTCCCTAAATATTATCTATTTTCAGGCAAGATAAAAGAAGGGACTGGGCTTAAAGGAATGGAGGTCTTAGGGCCTCCTATTTCTAATACCTGAACCCGATGGTTAAAAAGATCTGTTATATATATGCGTCCGAAACTGTCTATCATTATATCTGAAGGGTAATTAAACCACCCAGGATTCCAACCTCGGCCCCCAAACTCAAACTTTAGTTTTCCTGTATCGTAGTCATAAACTAATCCTGTATGTCTCATGTAATCTACTACATATATTAATTTTTTTCGGGGATCGGCACATATCCCGCGAGGACGACTTAACTTTCCAGCACCACCTCCTTTTTGCCCTCCTTTAAAAAGGAATTTTTCGTTATGGTCATACACATAGAAACGCCCCATTTCTTCGCTAAGGAGATAGATCCTTCCCTTACTGTCTATAAAAACATCTGTAATAATGGCTTTTTGTTCAGGTGTTTCGGGGGCAAATCTGTCTTTAGGAGATATAGTTTTGATATAGTTCCCTTCCCTATCAAGAACTATTACCCCTTTATAACCTATTCCGGTGACATATATTTTTCCGTTTTGCCCTATAGCTATTGAACGAGGGAAAAAGTTTTCTGCTCCTTCAAAGTCCTTTAGAAAAATGTCTTTTATCTTGATAGCCGCTGCATTAAATATAGAAATATGAGGACGAGCCTCGTAAGAACTGCTTCCTTGGCATAGATAAATGTTTCCTTGCTCATCAATAGCTAATCCCGCTGGAGTATATATACCCCTACCTTTACCCATGGAAAAAATAGGGAAAAGATCCGGACTATAAACAATAATTCGTCCTTTGGCTGTATCAACCACATATAATTCGTCTCTTTGGGCATCGTAGGCTAAATATGATGGAAAAGATAGCCTTTTACCTTGATCGTCTTTTTCAATAATAGCAATGACTTTGGGTTCTACCCTTTGAGCCTGTCCTTCAAGGACTTTTTTTAAGGCCTCTTCACTTGGTTGCTCAGTAACTTGTTGAGCAAAAGAAGTAGAAAGCCAAAAGAAAAGGCCCAGCAAAGCTATACCTAATACTTTGCTGAGCCTTAAATAACCCGTCAACATGATTCTTTACTGAAAGATACCTTTGTTAGTATGACAGACAAAGCAACCGCAATTTGTAGAATCTCCAACGGTGCACTGGGAGTAATCCCATCTTAAGATGTCATCATAAGGCGTGCCGTGAGGTCTGTGACAGGACAAACACATAACCATGTCCTGCCCTGGGGTGACCGTAGCACTTGGTCCTCCCAAAGCTGTGAGGTCAGGCCGTGCTACTGGAGCAAGGGGATTGTAAACGGTATAATTGGCGTATTCACCAGAGCTAGGGATTACCGCATCAGAAGGATGCCTTAACCAGGGGGATCCACCGCCTGCATTATCATTTTCTATATGGAAATTCCCGTGACATCCTGTACAGTAGGCGGTCATAGTATTGGCTTGAATAGACATAAAACCACCTGTTCCTGATAAATTGCCAGGTTTCCCAAAATATTCATTATGGTCAGAAGCACTAACGGTGGCTTCCCAGTCATTATCTTCAATCCCTTCTACCCCGTATCCTGTAGTATGGGCTGCCGCCAGATACCTATACCATCCTCCACTTTCGCCTACCACGTTGTTATAATTCCCATTGGGGTGGTCATCAGCGTGATGTTTTGGATATACGTGACAACCCGTGCATCCATATTTACCCTCAATAATAGACGGTTGACTGAGTTTTATATGGCAGCTATTAGTACAACTTATGGCACTTCCAGGGGCTTCAGTTAAAAAATCATCGTCTTCGTTGAGAAAGACGTTATGTCCTTTGGGGTCTCCTACCTGACCATCGGTGTTGCCAAGGCCTTCTTTTACCCACCAGAAATTGCCACCAGCAAGATAATTGGTGGGAGCATTCCCTCCAGTATAAAGCACTACTGGCACAACACTATTACCCAACATATAAGTTGTAGAAGATTCACTTGAGGAGTGGCAGCCAACGCAGTCATATTTAGTAAGGGCCATATGAGGGCCATTCCCGCTAACTACTTGGCCGTTTTGAGAATTGTGCATGGTATGACAATTTGAACACATTCCAGAGACGCGGGCTTTTCCAGAAGAAGCTAAAACTAAAACCACTGAGAAGCTTATGAGAAACAGAAAAAGTCTTTTCATACCCCCCTCCTAAAAAAATAGAAAGGGGGATATCCCCCTTTCTATTTTTAGCTTAGTACTTATTAGTATGACAGGCGAAGCAGCCACACTGGTTACCAACTCCACTTGAAGCGTTACAGTTGTTGTAATCCCACCTTAAAAGATCAGCATAAGGAGAACCATGAGCCCGGTGGCAGGAAATACAAAGGACTATATCATCATTTCCAGAAAACTGAACAGTAGAAAGAACTCCACCGGTAAGATCACTACCTAAAGGAGCTCCTGGCCAGTAATCTCCTGCATTTCCAAAAGGCCCAGGATAGGCTGTATAACCGGCACCAGCCGCAGAGCTTAGAGCAAAATCAGTAGGATGCCTCAACCAGGGGGAGCCAGATCCAGTGTAGCTTATCTCATTTCCACTATGGAATTGTCCGTGACATTCGGCACAAAGATAATTAATGGTGGCACTATCAGTGGGGGTGTTAAAAGCGGAGCGATTGACAGCATAGTACTGGTTGTGGGCTGTATTAGTAGGCTGATATTCCCAGTCGCTGTCTTCTATTCCTTTGATACCATAAAGGAACCTGAAGCTTGTTCCTACAGTAGTGCCATCAATAGTGCTATCGTCAGCATGGTGTGCTCCACGAATAGCCGCGAAATCGTCTTCCTGGTCATGTTTACCGTGACAGCCATAAGTGCCGGCACATGTTAACTGTTTGCTCCAGGTTGCTTCGTTGTTGGCCAGAGCACCGTTCGCGTTAAAGCTGGTGTCCCAGCCAGGAGGGGTCATGCCAATAGCACCATCTTCTCCAGCTATACCAACAACGTTATGTCCTGTAGCATCACTACCGTTTTTAACCCAGTAGAAATTACCACCAGCTAAAGTGTTACCTTCTATTCCAAAATTACCATAGTTAGGAGTCGTTTCGCTTAAAACATAAGGAATATTATTTGAACCTGTATTAGTACCCGTATGGCATCCTACACAATCTCCTATAGTGAGGGCACGATAAGGACCATTTGCCACTACACTTGCCCCATTTTGGGAGTTGTGCATAGTATGGCAGTCAGCACACTGCCCTTGTACTTTCGCCCATGTAAACTTGGGTAAAAAACTTATCAATGCCAAGCATACCAGAAATAAAATTAAGCGTTTCATAACCCTCCCTCCTTAAAATAAATTTTTTTTGGGTTATTAACATCTTTTATAAATTATTTTTAATAACCACCTCCTTACACCTATTTTTTCCTCTAATTTTAATAATAGAACATCTTTTGTCCTAAAACTAATAAAAAATTTTTTAGGACTACGAGATATTTAATAAAATAAACTTAATTTAGTTCAAAAAAATAAAAACTATTTAAAAGTTTTCCTGAAGTTTTTAACATAAAAGAACTCTTTATTAAAAAGAGCAAATTAAATATTTCAATTTTTAAGAATAAAATATTCTAGAATCTTCAAATTTTAAATGTTTTCACTTTTTTTCTTAATAAAACGTTTTTTTTCACAACTTGAGTTTTGAAAGAACAAAAGCTAATATCCCTCGCAAATGCTTAAATTTTTTTTAGGTTTTTTGTCTATTATTATTATTAATATTCCATGGTCGGTTTGGGCCCTCAGTTTTATGGGGGACTGGCGTTATCTTGAAAACGAAGACGAACCTAAAATTTTTTCGCAAATTTACTCTTTAACTTTTTCTTCGCAGGTTACCAATAATATCAGTTTGGGTACGACTTTTAGATATAACCGAACTTCTCAAGGGGATAGCTACCGAGAAACACTTACGCCGGTTTTTTCTTTATTTTTACGTAATGATTTTTTTAATTTTAATCTTAGTGCTACAGCTACAGAGCAACACGGTACAGATAGTAGAGATTTATCCAGTCGTTCCTGGAATGCGGACTTTAGTTCTTCATATATAAAAGATATAAATTCTAGAATTTATTTTGGTAGTTCTAAACAAGAAGATAAAATGACTCCACATTTAATTAATCAAAAAAGTGATTATTGGGGATTAAATTTAAGTAAAGATTTTAAAAATTTAGATATATATTATGATTATAGAAGTAGCCAAGGGGAAGACTATGTTTTAAAATCTGTTACTAATAATTATTCACATCTTGTAAGGCTTAATTATACTGGTGTATTTAATAATCTTTCCTATTCTTTTGGTCAGCAATTTAATTATACTAAGACTAAATGGCAGGGAGAACTAATTGCTGGAAAAGCTAATTTCCCTATAAATATTTCGGTGGAGTGGTATATAGATGATAACCCAAGTTCTTGGGATGGTAAAAATCTTGAAGATTTTAACGATAGTAATGACGATGATTACGTGATAATTGATTTAGGAACAGAAGAAATAGGATTGATGGAGTTCTACTATGATACTATAAATTGGACTGCTATACCAAGTGATATCAAATGGGATATTTATTATAGTAACGATAAAATTACTTGGGACTCACTCGTTACGGATGTTTCCTTGCCCTTTGATTTTTCTACTTTAGGTACTCTAAACTTTTCTAAAGCTCGCTATTTAAAGCTTGTTCCCAAAACATTTTCTGATTTAGAATTTAAATCTCCCCAGTTTCTGGCTTATAAATATGTTCTTTCTTCTCAATATACTAGTAGTTTGAAGACATACCGTACTTCTCTGGCCCTTTCATACAATTTTTTGGAAAATATTACTTCGTCTTATTCTTTTTCCTTAAATTTAGCTGAACCAACTCCTGGTCCAGACTCTAAAGATTATATCCATAGTATTTCTGTTTCTTGGATACCTAATAAATTTTTTCAACCTACGGCTTCGGCTTCCAAGACTAAAAATATAAAAGATAATCAGCCAGACTTAACAATTGATAATATATCTTTTTCTGTTTTTTCTGATATCTTGCCCACCTTGAATATATCTTTTGGTTATACCTATACTAATGTTAAAGAAGATGATATAAAAAAAGTTACTAATGATAACTTTAATGTTAGCACCTTTGCCAAAATTTATCCAGACTTAGATTTTAGGTGGGATATTTCTATTGGAAGATCTAAAAACTTTGAAAATAATTTAACTTCCAAAACCCTATCTTCTCGTATTAATACCATAGCTAGATTGAAACCAGCTATTACTACAACAATTACGTATCAGTATGATTATAATGATAATGATATATCTTCAACAACTACTCATAATTTTAGTTTTGATTTTAGCTGGACCATCTCTGAGTATTGTTCTTTTCATGGTTCTGAAAGTATTAAAATTATAGAGAGGGAAACTTCAATAAATTCTTTTTATTCTTTATGGTTTTTATTGACTTCTAAAACTCAAATTAATTTTCAATATTCTTCTAGTAGAAATGGCACTACTTCAGACCAGTTTTCTAGTTTTCTTTCCTGGAAGATTAGTAAATATTTGTCTTTTAAGGCTAACTATAATTGGTTAAAGACAGATGATGATACGTCTTGGTCATGGATGTTCAATTTAACGGCTAAATTTTAGGAGGTAATCATGAAATATTTTAAAGTTGTTTTATTTTTATTTTTATTCTTTTTTATATCTTCTTGTTTTTCTTCTTATGTTCAAAAATCTTTTGTGAGATCAGGTGTTGATATAGGATATATTAAAAAAGTAGCAGTTTTGACTTTTCAAAATAATAGTCAAGATAAATATGCTGCAGAAAGATTAAGGAACATAGTAATTACAGAGATTCTTTCAAAAGGTGTTTTTGATGTGGTAGATAAGTCATTAGTTGATACCATTTTATTAGAAGAAGGTATAACAGAGCAGGCCGTATATAATAAAACCACTTTACGGAGAATAGCAAAAAAATTGGGAGTGCAAGCTTTAATAACCGGTTCTGTAGACACTTATGAAATAGTCCGTGAAGGAACTTATAGCTATCCTGTCGTAGCTGTTACTTTAACCCTCATTGATGGTTCTACCGGAGAAATTGTATGGCGTGCTAGCGGTTCTCTTAGTGGCTATAGCACTATTGGCCGAATATTTGGCCTCAAACCAAAAGATTTGACCCAGTTGAGCTTTGATTTGATTCAAGAACTTTTAAAACAATTAACTTAAATTTTTTAGATGTTTTTTATTGATTTCAATAATTTTTTTTGTATTTATATTTTCATGAAAATATAGTTATAATTTTAATATAGTGAATATTATGATTTATTTTATAATTAAAATGAAATGTTTTTTCTTATTTGTATTCATATTTCTATCGTTTTTAGGCGTTAGTAATGCCAATTCTAAAATAGTAGTATTGCCATTTGAAGATCTTTCTGAAGATATAAATGGTATAAACTTCGAAATTCCAACTCTAATAGCAGAATCTCTTAAAGAGAATAATATAGTAACCATTTCTCCTAAAGAAGTACTACCTTTTTTGGCAAAAAACCGAATTAGATGGGTTGGTTGGCTTGATAGAATTACCGCAATTAAGCTGGCTAAAAAATATCAAGCCAGTTTAATAATGGTTGGTACTATTACTGAAATAAATAAAAATGGTTCAACTTCATCTCTAGGAATCACGGTGCAACTAATTAGACCTAAAGATTATAGTATTGTATGGTCAAAAACTATAATATCTTCTTCTGAAGAAGAGATTAGTTTTTTAGATCTTAAGACTATGGATTATTATGCTGTTAAGCAAGAAGTTATCCGTACTTTAATTAGTAGTTTACCGGTAAATGTTAAAAGATCTATTTATGAGCCTCCTGAAGTTCAAATTTCAGAGGTTTTCGTATCTCCTCGTAAAATAAAAGGAAATGAAATAATTACTTGCGCTGTTCGTCTGGATTTATCTGGTCCTCTCCCTCAAAAAGTATATTTTTTGTGGAAAAATAAAAAAATAGAAGCTCAAAAAAAAGACAGTCTTTATATAGCTCGTTGGAACGCCCCCGAAAAAGAAGGTAGATACTTTATCAATTTGGAACTTTATTGGCCTAATTTAGGTTTAAAAAAGAAGATGTTTTTGTCTGATTTCCGGGTTGATAATACCCCTCCAGATATAGGACTTAAAATATTAAAAGGAAAAAATATAAATGGAAAGTTAGTTTTTAATAAATATATCTATTGTATTGCTAGCCTAAAACGTCCAGAACCAATTGCTAGATGGCTATTTGAGGTAGTTGATAAAAAATCACAAAAAGTTCTTTTTAAAGAAGATAGGCCTGGTCCACTACCTAAAAAATTTGTTTGGAAAGGAAAAGATAATCAAGGATATTTGTTACCAAGTGGCCCATATATTATTCGTCTTAAAGTTTGGGATTTAGCTGGCAATATAGGTCAAGTACAAAAGGAAGTTTTATTTGTACGTAATGCTCCACAAATTAATTTATTAGCAGAAAAAAGAAACAATAATAAAATTGATATTAAACTAAGTTTATCGAACCATTTATTGCCTATAGACTATATTAAATTGGAAATATGGGATGAGGAAGGAAACTTATTAAAAGAAGTAAGCATTACTGGTAAAGAAATAGAAATAAATAAAAATATTTTTTTGCAGATGAAAAAGAATAAAAAAGTATATTATTCATTAGAAGTCAGAGATATTGTGGGGAATAAAAGAACTATAAAAAATTTTCCATTATCTACTATTTTAATTCAAGCTAAAAAAGAGAATAAAAAGAAAGAGAAAAAAAGTATATGGATAGAAGACTTTTAATTTTGATCATAGTAATATTATTTTTTATAATTTCATGTTCAAAAAGTGTTCCTGAAGTTAAAACAGTAAAAAATTTTTCTTTAGATACATGTAGAGTTATTGTTTTGCCATTTGAAAATCAAACAAAAGACCCTACTATTCATAAAATTTTTTATAGAATATTACTTGATTCTTTAAATGAAGAAGGTTTCTTTCTTGTTCCCGAAGGCCAAATTCGTAGATTTCTTATTATGGAACGGTATTTAGTTGGTGAAAATATTCCTTTAACTTCAATTCAGCTTTTAGCCAAGAGAACCAAAACAAAGATTTTTATTGATGGTGCTATTTTATCATATGAAAAAAAAGAAAAAAATTTAAAATTAGCTTTTATAATAAATGTTAAAGATGCTTATACTGGTAAAATATTGTGTTCTACTTATCATGTCAGAACTTCTGAAGATTATAGAAAGATTTTGCATTTTGGTAAAATTTATTCTCCTTCAACTTTAATAAAAAGAATGATTAAAGAGGTGTTAATGGAATGGGAACAAAAAGGAATTTTCAGTTGCTGATTTTTAAAAATAGTTTTTTTATTTTTTATTTATTTTTTTTAATTATTATTTTTCCAAATTCTGCTTATTCTTTCTGGGGAGATAATTATCTTTTTAAAATAGATAATAAGAAATATACACGAGATGATTTTCTTGATTGGTGGAAATATTGGAAAGAACCAGGGATGAAGTTTCCTGGAACTCCAAATCCTTTTATAAACTGGATTTTAATAGCAAATGAAGCAAAAAGAATGGAGTTAGATAAAGATCCTCTCTATAAGCATAAAATTAGAGTTTTTTTAGAAGTTAGGGGGCTCTTACTTTTAAAAAATGAAGAGGTTGATAAGAAAATAGATCTTTCTCAAAAACGTCTCTGGAAAGAGTATGAATCTAATTATATCCCACGTTTAAAAATAAAAGCATTAATAACACAAGATTATCAACAGGCTAATAAGTGGAAAAAATCTATAAAGACTAAAGAAGCATTTTTAGCACTTTATGAAAAATTGAAAAATGAAGGAAAAGCTCGAGATTTTGGTTGGGAAAGACCTATTACTATTCCTGAAAAGATAAGAAAAAAGGTTTTAAGAGCAAATAAATCTGAAATAGTGGGTCCTCTAGAATATAAAAATACTTATTTTTTATTGTTTATAGAAGATAAATTAGGACCAGATCCTGCTGATTTTAATCTTGTAAAGAGAGAAATTGCTGAAAAGATTCGCAAAAAAGATGAGGCTTATTATACAGAAAAACTTATTGAAAATCTTAAAAAGAAATATAATGTTAATGTAAACTGGGATACTATAAAATTAATATCTTTAGATAGTCTTCCCGAAAATTTGAAAGAAAAAATAGTTTTGACTATTGATGATAGAAAATTAAATGCTGATCAATTTTGGCATAAATTAAAAAAAGAAATTGATCTTAGATTTCATAAGAAAAAGTTATCTCCTGAAGAAATAGATAAAATGAAGCACTTTATTATTAACACTTATATTTCTCAAACATTAACTAGTCTAGAAGCTTTGAACAGACACTATGAAAAAAAGTCTCCCCTTAAAGATATTTATGAGTTTTATAGAAAACAATTATTAGTTGTTTTGTTTAAAGAAAAAATAATAAAGCCACAGATAAAAATTTCTGAAGAGGAATTGAAAGATTTTTATAATAAAAATAAAGATAAATTCACAAGACCTGATATGGTAGAAATTGCTGTTATAAAAACTAGAGATCCTAAGCTGATTAGAAGAATATATAAACGTATTAAGCAAGGAGATAATTTTTTTGAAGTTGGAAGAGAACTACAGTTTCATGGTTTACGTCCAGAAAGGTATTTTTTAAATCAACTTGTTCCCGAAATGAGAAAGGCTATTATTAAATTAAAATCGAATGAAGTATCGCCTATTATAGAGTTTAAAAGAGGAGATAATACTTGGTATTGTTTGGTATATTTAATAAAATTTTATCCTAAAAAAGTACATTCGTATGACATAGTTAAAGAGGATATAAAAAGAATTTTAGAACAACAAAAGTTTGACAAATTAGAACAAGAATATATTGATAAATTGAGAGCTCAAGTAAATATAAACATCAATGAAAAGGAGTGGTTGAAACTGAGGCGAGAGATGATGGAGGATCATAATGACAAACCATCCCAATAGATTACTGAAATATTTTATTCTTATTTTTTTGTTTTTTTTATTAATAACATCATGTGTTTCAAAGCCATCACCTCAAAAAACTAGAAAAAACTGTATTGATTGTCATCCAGATTTTCAAAAAACTGTTAAAAAAAATGGTCCTTTTTTACATAAACCTGTGGCTGAAAAAAATTGTAAAGGTTGTCATCGGCCACATGGAGTAATAGGTGGAGCTTTTTTGAAAGATAAACCTCCAAGATTGTGTTTTAATTGCCATAAAAAAAATGTTAAAGATTTTCAAAATAAATTTATTCATGCCCCCCTAAAGAAGGGAGATTGTTTTATTTGTCATGAATATCATTCGTCTCAGAATAAACTTTTATTAAAAGAACCTTCTTTTCAACTTTGTTTGTCATGTCATAAAGAAATCATTAAAGGAAAGTTTAAACATAAAGCGTTAGATAATAATCAAGGATGTTTATACTGTCATGTGCCTCACACTGCTAGTAATAAAACTTTATTAAAAGAGAATGCATCTAGTTTATGTTTGTCATGTCATAAGAATAAAGAAAAGTTAAAAAAGTTACACTTTGAGATTAACTTTAATGATAACTGTATTAGTTGTCATAATCCTCATGTAGGCAATGATAAACGATTATTGAAACCTTATGTTCATCCGTTAGTAATTCAAGGCGAGTGTTTTAAATGCCATATATATAAAGGAAATAATTTAGATATTAGAAAGGATTTAATCAATCAGTGTTTGGAATGTCATAAGATACAGTCTGGAAGAAGTATACATAAACCATATTTTGATAAAAAATGCTTTGAATGTCACGAGCCACATGCTAGTTATAATTTATTTTTACTTAAAAATACTCCAGGTAAAGTTTGTATCCAATGTCATAGTGACTTTTCCAAAATTAAACAATATAAAAGTATTCATGATCCTGTTAAGAAAGAGAATTGTTTAAGTTGTCATAAAGGTCATGTATCTAATTACAAATTTTTGCTAAAAAATGATGATAAAAAAATATGTTTTTCATGTCATGAAAAAATTAATGATAAAAGATTTAAACATCCACCTTCCCAGAAAGATAATTGCTTAAAATGTCATAGGCCTCATTGGTCAAAATTTGAAGGACTATTAACAAACGAGCAGAAAAAGTTATGTTTTTCTTGTCATAAAAAAACTTCTTTAGAAGAAGATCTTTTTAGCTTACATATGCCATTTCAGAAAGGTAATTGTGCTGATTGTCATAATCCTCATTCATCTAATTTTTCCAAATTATTAGTAAATAATACTCCTCAATTATGTTGGAATTGTCATGATAATTTTAGAAAAAATTATTCTAAATTAAAAAAACATAAACCTTATAAGGAAGGCAATTGTCTTTTGTGTCATAATGCACATTCTTCTGATTATGCTTATCAAATTAATGGTCCTCTTTCGAATATCTGTTTTGAATGTCATAATAATTTAGGAAGAAAAATTAAGTCAGAACCTTTTGTCCATCCTCCAGTTCAAAAAGATAATTGTTCTAAGTGTCATGATGTTCATGGGACCAATAATGTTTGGTTTTTAAAACAGTCTTTGAACAATTTATGTGTATCTTGTCATATTGATATTTCTAAATATTGGCAAGATGCTTTTTCTCATCCTCCAATTAAGAAAGAGAATAGTTGTGTTGAATGCCATTTTGTACATGCTTCTAAATATAATTACCTTTTAAATAAAGCTTCTGATAAAATATGTATTGTCTGCCATAAAATTGATGAAAAAATGATAAAAAATCATAATAATATTAGACCAAGTGAATCTAATTGTACAACGTGTCATAATCCTCATGGAGGAGAGAATAATAAAATGTTATGGTTAAATCAACATCCTCCTTTTGCTAAGGGTGATTGTACACCATGTCATGAGGGGAGGTCAAAGTGAGAGTTTTTTTGCTTATTTTTTTATTTTCTTTGTTTTATTATACTTCTCCAGTCATTTCTAAAGTAGATAATAAGACCTGTTTTCAATGTCATAAATCTAAAATATATCTAGATAAAAAATATATACACAAACCTATTCTTACTAAAAAAGGATGTCTTGAG
Organism: Thermodesulfatator autotrophicus; assembly: GCF_001642325.1. Taxonomy (GTDB): domain Bacteria; phylum Desulfobacterota; class Thermodesulfobacteria; order Thermodesulfobacteriales; family Thermodesulfatatoraceae; genus Thermodesulfatator; species Thermodesulfatator autotrophicus. The sequence goes on from NZ_LSFI01000021.1 coordinate 12,318, forward strand.
TGTCATTTTCCTCATGCTTCTAAAAATGAGAAACTATTAAAAGAATCAAATATTAAATTATGTTTTTCTTGTCATAAAAAGCTAGAAAATGATTTTAAAAAGAGACTTTTTTTACATGAACCTTATAAAGAAAAAGCTTGTTTAAGATGTCATGTATCTCACTCTTCTAATTATAAATATTTACTTAAAGATGACGTATATGATCTTTGTTTTTCATGTCATAAAAACTTATTAGTAAATAGGAAAAAGTTCTTACATAAGCCCTATAAAGAGGGGAAATGTTTGTCTTGTCATAATCCTCATATTGGATATGATGTTAGACTTCTTAATGAAGTTAGTATTAATTCGTTATGTTTTTCTTGTCATAAGGAAGATAAAAAGTTTTTGAATGCTCATCTTGGAAGAGATGCTACTAATTGTTTAGAATGCCATGATCCACATATGAGTAATAACAAGTTTATATTGAAAGACTTTGAACATAAACCATTTGCTGAACAAAAATGTAATTTATGTCACAGCCAAAAAGATAAGTCAACTGCTTTATGTTTGAAGTGTCATCAAGATATTACTGATACTTTTTATTATTTTCATAATCATTCTTTAGGAGGATATCAAGAGAATTCTTGTTTGGTTTGTCATAGCCCTCATGTCGGTAATACAAAAATACTTTTAAAAAGTTCTCCTAAAATATTATGTATTTCCTGTCATAGTTTAGCATATAAGCAAAAAGAAAATTCCCTCTATGTTCATCCCAAAAGAGACAATTGTATTGAGTGTCATAGTGGACACGGTTCTAATAATCCATCTATGTTAAAAGGTGATGGAAATCAGGTTTGTTCTAGATGTCATAAAACACAAGGTAAGTTTTCGCATCCAATTGGAAATAAAGTTTTAGATCCTAGGAATGGCAAACCTATAACTTGTATTACTTGTCATGAGCCTATGGGGACTAACTTTAAATATGAATTGAAATTGAGCGGAGAGGCTACATTATGTGTAGAATGTCACAAAAATTATTAATAATATTAACAATTTTTCTTTCTTGCTTTGCTATTAAAATAGAAGATGTTTTTTCTTATAAATTTCATTATCAATTTTCAATTTTAAAAGACACATATGATAATTACTTAAGTCAGCCATTTTCTATTTTTGTTGATAACCAAATTGAAAGAATTTATGTATGTGATGCTGCTGAAAATCGTTTGATTTCATATGATTTTACTGGGACTCCATTAAAAGAATTTGACGCCGCAGGACAATTAAAAGGGCCCATCTTTATGATTAAAGATCCTTCTGGGTGTCTCTGGATCATAGAAAGATCTATTAACTCTTTAACTTTTGTAGATCTTAAAGCCAAAAAATTTCAAAGACGTTTTTTAAAATATAAAAACCATATTCTTTTACCGGCTAAACTTGCATATTGGAAGGATTATCTTTTTCTTTTAGATCAAATGAGTGGTTTAATATATGTAATCGATAAAAACTTAATAACTCCTAATAAAATTATTAAACCCAAAAAATTAAAAGATTTTAAGGGTTTTATCGATATAAAATTTAGAAAAAATAAATTATGGGCTCTGGAAAACGGAGGAAAACGGTTGATTGTCTTTGATTTAAATAAAAAAACTGAGCAAATATTTAATTTAAAGGGGGCGAACACTGTACTGCCAGTATCTTTTGATATCGATAATCACAATAATATATACCTTTTAGATAGAGATTTAAAAAAAATATTGGTTTTTTCTCCTGAAGGAATTTTTAGGAAATCTTTTTTGAAAGAAGGTTTTAGGATGGGACAGGTTCTTTATCCTTCTTATTTATTAATTTCAGGTTCAAGGCTTTATGTAGTTGATGAAGGGAACGGAAGGATAGATGTTTGGGGGTTTTAAGTGAAAGAAAATGTCACTCCAAAAATTACTATATATTTTATACTATTAACGAACTTAATTTTTATTTTATATCCAGTCATAAGTCTAGCTAAAATTAAAAAAGGTCTTCCTTGCTCGGCCTGTCATACTATGCATTACTCTCAACATGGCGGAATCTTAACTCATTGGGGAGGATCTGGTCCATATAAAGCTTTGGTAATTAATGATTGTCTTGGATGTCATACCGGTAACAACGATGGGACTAACTATATACCTTATGTGCTTTCAACCAGTCCTCCTGATTACTCTAATGCTGGAGTATCAGGAAATACATTAGCTGGTGGCAATTTTTATTGGGTATCTCAGGGACAAGAAGATAGAGGTCATAATGTAAAACCTTTTCCACCTGATTCTGTTTATGGATATACCCCTCCTGGAGGAAGTCCTTTGTCTTCTCAGCTTTCTTGCGCTGGGCTAAATGGATGCCACGGAGATAGAAGTAAACAAGGAGATTTTGAGGCTATATTGGGAGCTCATCATGCTAACGATGATGTTATTGATGGAAACACTGTAGGAACCAGTTATCGGTTTTTGTTAGGAATAAAAGGATATGAAGATCCAAAGTGGGAATATAAACCTAACGTTTTTTCTCATAATCAATATAAAGGTGCAGATCGAATTTCTGAAACAGAAGTTGATAAATCTACTATAAGTTATTTTTGTGCACAATGTCACGGAAATTTCCATAGCGGTTCAAGTCAGATAAGTGCTGATATTGGAGGCTGGGGATCCCCTTGGCTTAGACATCCAACAGATTATGACATGGGAAATACTCTAAGTGATTCCGAATATCGAAATTACCCCGGAGATTACCCTGGAGCTGGTGCGACGGGTAGTAACCCTTATTCTCTTATAGCTCCAGTAGGCAGTGAAGATGTATCTTCGCCGAAATCTAATATTTTGTTTCAGAAGGACGCAATTATTACTTGTATTTCGTGCCATAGAGCCCATGGCACACCTTATAAACATAATTTACGGTGGGATTATTATGGCTGGCCAGAAACTACATCAATCAATGGTTGTAATGCGTGCCATACGGCTAAAAATTAAGCCAATCTTATTGGTTTTGAGTTCAGTCCTTTGGGGGATTTCACTATGTTGGGCTGGAGATTATCTGGATTCTGCCCATGGAAATAATGTTTATGGAGTGAAGCAAATAAATCTTTCTAGTTATGCGAGGGGTAATTGTGGCCATTGTCACTGGCAGCATGCTTCTGTTGATGGAAATGTAGGTTCGCCTTTTCCTTTTGCTTTATTTGCACTAAATTTTAATATTTCTGCCTCTCAGGCACCTTATGAAGTTTCTGATAATATGTGTTTTTTATGTCATAGTAATTCTTCTGTTCAAGTTAATGGTATACAAAATTTTGATTATAGTAAAACTTTCGGAGGGACTTCAAACTCTAATATTTCATCAATTTTAGAGAGTTTTAATTTAAAAAATTTGTATCCTTCAGCTTCATATCATAATTTAAAGGATATATATGATTTTGCTATTAAAAAAGGATGGCCTTTTTTTAAAGAAAAATCTAATCCCTGTGTAGCTTGTCATAATCCTCATTTAGCTAAGCGTATTAAAAGTTATCCTTCAAGTCCCGCTTCTTATACCGCAGTATCTTTACCTATAGAAAAAGTTATTTCTACCAGGAAGGAATCACATTATACTCTTTGGGGAGACAATCTAGATGAACGTATGTCTAATTTTTATTCTGGACGTTATCAGGCTCCTTATTCTTATGGATCTACTAATACTTATGAACCTGGTGGAACTACTATATATGATGGATCTAATCTTCCAGATTATGCAACTTTTTGTATTTCTTGTCATAATCAATATGATGAAATTTATAGTACTGAGTTAGGTCGTAATCTTCGTAAGATTGATTGGGTTTCAGAAGGTGGTGATAATGTAGCAACGATACCTTATCCCGATAAACATGGTAGAAATTCAGCTACAAATAGTGTTCATTTAAAAGATCCATATGCTTCTTCTCCTTTGGGAATATCCATAGGTTTTGTTACTTCTTGTACTGATTGTCATGAGCCACATGGTTCTCCTAATCCCTATCTTCTTCGTACTGAAGTAAATGGAATTTTAATTACTCAATCTTTAGTAGGTAATATAGGTAATGAGCTTGGTTATTTTTGCCGGGCTTGCCATAAAGACGATGCAGCTTTTGGACGTACTAATGAAATAAACACATGGGAATATATCCACCATGATAGTCCAGATGCTCCTTATCCCAAGAATAGATGTAGTCACTGCCATGGACCAGGTGGTCCCAGGAAACCACCTATTCCTTGTTTAAATTGTCACAAGCACGGTTCTAAAGACGACTGGGCACCAATATATAAAACGGGGAGAGTATGTTTTTAAGAGTTATTTTAATATCATTATTTATATCATTGTTTATCGTAGCTCCTTGTCAATCATCCAGATTAAATGTTTTCTTGAATATAGTTAATCCTACATCTGATAAGATAATTTTAAAAATCAAAAACATTTCGGTAAGAATTGATAATAGAATTATTTCCTTGCAAGACTTTCCTCAAAAAATATCTTCTAGAGTTGATTTTGGGCAAGAATTTTTAGGATGGATTTCTTTTGAAAAAGGAGTAATTGATCAACTATCTATAGTTTTAGATAAAGTGTCTATTAATGGTAAATTATTTTCTATAGAAGAAAAGAAAATTAATTTGCCAGTAAACTATAAAATATTGTCAAAAACAAGTATATGTCTTTTTGTTTTATGGGATATAAAAGCTTCTTTGAAATCTGAAAAATTTTCTCCTGTTTTTTCCTTAAATATTCAAAGAACTCCTCAAAGAGGGGATAATCTTTACATTTCTTGCGATGATTCTTCTACTATTTTTGTTGTTCGTAGTGATGTAAACAGAGTAGTTGCTTCATTATATATTCCTTCTGAACCTAAATCTTTAGATATTGATAGATTTAATGATCAATTGATAGTTGTTTCTGATAAAATGCGTTTGCTAAGTATTGTTGATATTTCTGCTCTTCGTTTAGTTGATAGTTTTGTTTTGCCTATAGTTAATTTGCCTCAGTATCTATTTTTTATTCCTAGACAATCAGTAATTATTACAGATCCTGTTACAAGTAATGTTCTATTAGTAGATCTTTCTTCTGGAAATTTAGTAGTTTTTAAACGTTTAGGTTATTCTCCTTCTGATATTTTGTTTGATTACAACCTGAATAAGATTTTTATTTCTTCTCCCAGAGATCAAAGTGTCTATATTCTTTCCAAAAGTTTAGAGCTTCTACACAAAATAAAGGTTGGTCAAAGGCCACGAGGTATGGCTATCTTAGGTGAAAATTTTTACGTAGCTGATCCTGCCACAGGTATGGTAGATGTTTTTAGGGTGGGTTCCTGGGATCATTTAGGACGTATATATAGTGGAAGAGGAGCTGTTAAAGTTTTTTCATATATAGACCGATTATATGTTAGCAACGAAAAAGAAGGAACGATTTCGGTGATTTTCAAAAATCAAATGGTAGTTTCAAAAAAAATTAGAGTAGGGAAACAGCCTTTTACTATGACAGCTTCCTCTAAAAGAGGATGGTTATACGTGGCCCTTAGGGGAGAAAAGGCTATTGGAATAATAGATCTTAATTCCCTAAAATTAATTGGCAAGATTTCTCTTGGGGCTAAACCATTTGATCTAGTTTTATCCGAATAATATAGGGCTATATATGAAAATAAACATGCGATATTTATTTTTAGCTTTTTCTTTTTTGTTAACGATTTTTTCTTTAAATGATTTATGGGCCAAGTCTTGTAAAGAATGTCATCCTGATAATAAAATAATTTCTCCTAATGCTAGTTTTTTTCATCAGCCTTTTATGAAAAATGATTGTAAGACATGTCATGGTGGTGAACAGTATTCTTCTAATGAAAATACTTTACTTAAAGCTGTTAAATGGGAATCTAGGCATATATTCAAGGGAGGAAAAGCATATATTTTACTTCCTTCAACTATAAAATCTTATGATATAGTTTTTGAGGCTCCATCTTTAGCTTTTCAGAAAATTCTTTCCTATTCAAAAGCTAGTATATTGCCTGAAGATATTGAACCTGTAATAGAAGAAATTTCGTTATGTAATTGGGAAAAAATCCCCTGGACTGAAGCGGGGATTTGTGTCAAAACTAATATTCCTTGTCGAGTAAGAATAGTTTGTAACGGTGTTTCTGGTTCTACTATTGATGAAAATTATTATACATATCAAGTAGTTCCTCTAGCTCATGTAAAAAATAATAACTTTTATAGTTGTAAAGTAGAAGTGCAAAATTATGATGGACAGGTTGCTTTCCAAAATTTTAGATTTAAAGCTATAGAAGTTTCTAAAGTAATAGATTTTCCAGCAAAAACAGTAGCAGTAAATATTTATCAGTCTCCTTTAGATGAGCTTATACTAGAAATTGAAGCTGATGGCCAACTTTCCTGGCGGATTGGATTGCTTCCTAAGTCAAATAATAAATTGTCTGATAAACCAAAAGATCATCCTTTAATAAAATCAATTTATTGGAGCTCTATAAATGCATGTTATAGTTGCCATAATAAAATAAAATTGGGAGTAAGTCATCCTGTGGGTGTTTCTCTGAGTTATAAGATGGCTCAAAGGAATAAAGATTTGCCTCTGGTTAATGGTATAATTACTTGTACAACATGTCATTTTCCACATACTGCTTCTAATTCTTATTTTTTAAGAAAAACTGGAAAAGAATTATGCTTGTCCTGTCATAATAAGTAATGTGAGGATAATATGCAAAAACGTAAAAAGTTAAATCTTAAAGTTAAATGGGAGTTACAAAAATGGCTTTTAACAAAAATATTATTAGCTATTTTTGTATCTATATCAATTTCTTTACTTATTTTATATTTTTTTAGTCACCAAGAAATAGGAGAAAGTTTTTATAGAGCACATTTAACTATAAGATATGTTAGTGACTTATTATTGCCAGTTATTTTGTTGTCAGGTATTATCTGTTTGGCTGTTGGTATATTTTTAATTATTTTTCTACCTCAAAAAGTTGCTGGTCCTATTTATAGAATAGAAGAAGATTTAAAATATATAAGAAAGAATAAAGATCTTACTAAAAAAATTTCTTTAAGAAAAAACGATCAGTTTCAGTCTTTAGCTGAAGAAATTAATCGGTTTTTGTCAAATATACAACAAGATCTTTTAACTATTGAAAAAAACATTGAAAAAATAGAAAAGAATGCATCTGAGCCTGAAATAAAGAACTTGGCAGCTATAAAAAATATTATTAAACAATACAAATTGTTTAGATAGGGAGTGTCCACCCAATAAAATGACCAAATCAAGGAGGGTGGACACATGACCAAAATCAAAAAAGTACCTCAAAGGGCGTCCTCCTACCTAACACCCCCTGCTTCCTATATGGTAAATAATCTATCCAAAACACCCCTATTATCTTCTCTATCTCCCCATAACTCTCTACCTTCAATACCTCACTCACCCGCCCAGGGACTATATGGCTTCGTCCTCCTATGCTATATCCCTTCTACCTCTAATCTAAATATATCCTGAAGGCCTTGCCCCAAAATTCCTTCCCATTGTCCGTTAATACATTCTTCATCTTGAATGGAAAAATCTCACCACCGCCTTTGTAAAATCCTCCGCTTCTTCTCCCCTCCTATCTTCGGTAACTTCTTAACATCCATATGAATAACCCTCGGATCTTTTACTTCCTGAAACCTCTTTACCTCCTAGGTAAAGCCTTCTTTAGCTCCCTCAAACTCGGAAGCTTCTTTCTTTTAAGTAGCTCCCCTAGCGTTGACCGGGCACTGTTTTCTCTGGTATAAGTCCTGGTTACCTCCAGTAAATCATCCAGAGGCAGGAGAAATTTTTCTCGTAAATACCTTATGGCCTCAACCTGCCATGGCTTCCAGCTGGTTTTTATCTCCTTCGGGCCATAAGGAGCATCTTCGGGATTTTCTCTGTGTCTCCATTTGAAAACTGTTACAGTAGATACTCCCAGCTCTTTGGCCAGAACCCTTATAGGCTTTTTGCTCTCCCGAATCATTTTTCTTTGGTGAATGGTAAGCTTAGCACTTTTATGAAGAACCTGAGGCATGAGACTTCCTCCATTCTTCAAGTTGTGTTTCAATCTACCATAACTGGTTATATAATCCACTGGATAAAAAGTGGTGAACTCTCAAGTTCTTGTTGTTTTTGAGGCTTCATATTATATTTTTTATATGCATATGCTTTTTTTCCTAACTTGTTTGATAATTTTGAGTTTAGGGATAATTGAGCCCGTCTTTGCCGTTCAAACCCATGGGCCTCCTGAAGGTTTTTATTCTCATATGTTGGCTCATGTCTTATTTGTAGTGGCCATAATATTTTTGCTGTATTTTTTAAGAAAAAATCCAGATGTTAAAACTAAACCTTGGCGTTATTTTCGTTGGTCTTTATTTTTCTTCCTTTTATGGAACTTAGATGCCATGGCTGCTCATATTTTTAAAAAAAGGCTACCGGAAACAGCTCTTTATTTGCCTCCCAATCCTTTTGAACATGCTCTTCTTGGCCCCTTAAATTGGGAAAAATGGTTTTTCTATATAACTCACTTTGATCATTTATTATGTGTGCCAGCGATGTTTTTCTTAATGCAGAGTTTAAGACATTTTTATCAATCAAAAAATAGTCTATGAACTATCTTCCTTTTTATCCTATATATTCTGTAGACTTTTTGGGTTCTTTTTTAATGTTATTACTTTCTTTTGCTACCTTTGGTTATGCCAGACGATTAAGGAGAGAGCATAAAAAAAGTGTTCTTTTTATTTATCTTTTTGGACTTTCTACGGCCTTTGTTGCTTTTTCTATTTCTAGAAGTATTGGGCATATGCTGCGTTTTATTTTTATTTATGCTGGTGTTCCTGAATGGTGGAAATCTTTAGCCCCTATTTCTGGAAGTTTGAATTCAGCTTGTTTTATAACTATAGCAGCTCTTTCATTTGTTTATGCTAGTGTCCAACATGTTATTGCTCTTGTTAGATCAGATGCTGAAAAATTGAGAAAAGCTAAAGAAGAATTAGAAAAAACTAATCAGAAATTAAGAGAATTATATCAAACATTAGAAGATAAAGTTCGTCAAAGGACGCAGGAGCTATTAGCTTCTGAAAGTAAGTTCAGAAGGCTATTTGAATCTTCTGGAGAAGCTATTTTTTTCTGTGATTCTCAGGGAAGAATTTCTGATATCAATCCAAGTGGTGTAAATTTATTAGGATTTAATAGTAAAGATGAGCTTATTGGTCAGCCAATGGTAAACTTTTTTGCAGAAAAAAAAGATTGGCAAGATTATGTTAGAATTACTTGTCAAAATGGATTTATTAAAGATTTTGAGACTAAATTAGTAACAAAAAATGGTCAAGAAAAATACGTGATAATTACAGCTCATGCTACTAAAAAGTCTAGTGGATGTAAAATTGGCTTTGAAGGTATTGCTAAAGATATTACTAGCTATCGTAAAATGACTGAAAAATTAATTTACTCGGAAAAGATGGCTTCTCTTGGACAATTGGCTTCAGGAATTGCCCATGAGATTAATACTCCTCTTAGTATTATTTTAGGGTATGCCCAAATGTTAAAAAAAGATTTTAAAAATGATAAAGATGTTTTTGAAGAGTTATCTATAATAGAATCTCAAGCTGAAGTTTGTAAAAAAATTGTATCTGATTTATTATCTTTTGCAAGATCTTCTGATAAATCTTCTATAAGAAAAATTTTAGTTAATGATTGTATTTTGCAAACTGTAGATATTATTAGACATACTTTTGAAAAAGATGGTATCAAATTTTTGATAGAATTGTCTGATGATCTTCCTTGTATTGAAGCAGATCCTGATAAATTGCGTCAAGTTTTTCTTAATTTGTTGAATAATAGTAGGGATGCTGTTGGAAAAGATGGTCTTATTTTTATTAGAACTTTTTTGAAAGAAGATTCTATTGTTATAGAATTTGGAGATAACGGTAGTGGTATTCCTTCTGATATTAAAGACAAAATTTTTGATCCTTTTTTTACCACCAAACCACCTCGAAAAGGTACAGGCTTAGGTTTATCAGTCTCTTATGGTATTATTCAAGATCATAAAGGAAAGCTTGAAGTTTTTTCTCCTCCAGAAAGAGACTATCATTTAAGTTTGAATCTAAAAACTGTTTTTGTTATTACTTTACCAATTTTTAGATAAATCTTACTAGAGGTATATTTATATGAAAGCTAGTATTTTGGTTGTTGATGATGAGCCTCATATGACAAGAATGCTAAATCGCCTTTTTAAACAGATTTCTAATGTGGAAATAAAAACCTCTTTATCTGGAGAAGAAGCACTTCAATTAATTCCTGATTTTTCTCCAGATGTTATTGTTACTGATATAAAGATGGAAGGTATAGATGGAATTACTTTATTAAAAAAAGCTTTAGAAATTGATTCAACTATTTCTATAATCCTTATCACAGGATATGGGACAATAGAGATGGCTGTTGAGGCTTTAAAATCAGGAGCATATGATTTTATTCAAAAACCTTTTGATAGTGAGCATATTTTACATGTAGTTAAACGAGCCATTGAGCGGACTCATCTTTTGCGAGAAAATTTTTGTTTGAAGAATCAGGTAGTTACTTGTGCCTGGGAAAAATTAGGTATTATAGGAGAGTCTCCAGCGATTAAACGTATATTAGAGGTAGTTGAAAGGATTGCTCCCACGGATGTTCCTGTTTTGATAAGAGGAGAATCTGGTACTGGTAAAGAACTTATTGCTAGAGCCATTCATGTTTTAAGTGAGCGTAAAGATAAAGAGATGGTGGTTGTCAATTGCCCGGCAGTGCCAGAGCATATCTTAGAATCAGAACTATTTGGCTATTTAAAAGGGGCTTTTACCGGCGCAAATTCTGATAAAAAAGGCCTTTTTCAAATAGCTAATGGTTCAACTATTTTTTTAGACGAAATAGGAGATATTTCTTTAAACGTTCAAACTAAGTTGTTGAGAGTACTTCAAGAAAAAGAAATAAGGCCCCTTGGTTCTACTAAAACTATTTCAGTTGATGTAAGAATAATTGCTTCTACCAATCAAGATTTAGAGAAAAAAATCAAAAAAGGGGAATTCAGAGAAGATCTTTATTATCGCCTAAATGTTGTTACTTTGGAGTTGCCTCCTTTAAAAGAAAGAAAAGAAGATATCCTTCCTTTAGCTTATCATTTTTTGCGCCAATATACTGAAAAATACCAGCGGCAGGTTAATGGTTTTAGCTCTGAAGCTATAGAATATTTAGTTAATAACCCCTGGCCGGGTAATATTAGAGAGCTCCAAAATGTGATTAGAAGAGCTGTTTTGTTGTGTAAGGGCGAGGAAATAAAACTTTGGGATTTAACTGAAAAAAAAGTAGAAATCCTCCCTCATTGTTTTGATATGTTATTTGATAAACCTTATGTTGAAGCTAAAAAAGAATTGGTTGAAAAATTTTCTCGGAATTATATCGAAAGACTACTTAGTAAGACCAAAGGTAATGTAACGCAGGCTTCTCGCCTGGCTGGAATGGAAAGACAAGCTTTTCAGCGCTTGATGCGTCAGTTTCAGATCAAGTCAGAAGATTTTCGTTAAAACTTTGTTGCACCTGCAACAAAAAAGTTGCATTTAATTTTTTCTCTTCTTTTATTTCTAGCTTTTTCCAGGCTCTAAAAGGGCTTTTTGCCTCCTTATTTTGGTAACTTTTTTGGCCCCCTTTTTGCTTAATATTTGTTTATAAACAAACTTCTATTTTTTTTCGGTATATAAAAGTTTTTTCTAAAGGAGGTGATATCAAAAAAAGTAAAAGTATTTAGCCAAAAATATTTTTATTTCAAGAAAACTAATTAAGAGGAGGAGGAGATGGACTGGATAAGGAAATTTTCTAAGTTTTTAATGCCTATCTTTATTTTGTTAGTAATTGCCTGGGTTTATTGTCTTTATTCTGGAGTTCAGGCTTCAGAAGAAGCCCAAAAAATGGCAGAAGAGGCTCAGAAGGCAGCAGCGGCTGGGGCTGCTGCCGCCAAAGCTGCTGGAGAAGCAGCAGGCTGTAATATCCTTTTGAACAATAACTTAGGTCTTAAAGGGGACCTTGGAAGGATTATTGCCCAGACCCCGGTTTGTACTCCTACCTGTACTGAGGGTTGCATAGACCCAAACGCACCTCGTGGATATTTAGGTATCCCCGGGGCACCTAAGCCTAGCCCTATTGGCGGTCTTCTTTGGGCCATCTGGGTAGGCTGGATTTTTTCTACAGTAGGTGCTTTTGGTGGTATTATGGCTGGCGTTGGTCATATTACCATTTTTGGTCTGGCTAATTACGCCAAAAGCTTTAAGAAGACCAATCCGGCTCTCAATAAGTTCCTTACTGATACTATTCGTGTGTCAAATATGTTTCTAGTCGGTTTGAGTGCTCTGGTTTCTACCGTTAATTACTGGCGAATGAAGCGCATTGTTTGGCCTTTGGCCATAGCTCTAGCTATTGGTGCGGTAGGTGGTGCTTTTGGTATAGCTGAGCTTACCGCAGGCAAAATTAGCTTGAAGTCCTATATTGGTTACTTCGGCCTGGCTGTTTTTGCCGTAGCAGGTTTTATGTTTTACGGCACTACTGAAAGGGCTCGCGCCAAAAGAAAAGCTGCTCGTGAAGCGGCTAAGCGTTTTGAAGAAGCTGCCAAAAAGGGTGGTGAGGCTGAAGGTGTAAAAGTCGTATCTTTTGGCTTGACCAAGTGCGTTTTTACTTTCTATGGGGTAGAGTTCAAATTTAATCCCCTCCTGGCCGCCTTTGGTGGCTTGGTAATCGCCACTATAGCGGTTTTCTTAGGAATCGGTGGTGGGTTCTTGCTGGTTCCCTTTATGACCGACATAGTAAAGCTCCCTATGTTTATCGTAGCTGGCACTTCGGCTTTTGTTGTTCTTATAAAAATGATTATGGGGATCTTCACCTACATGGTTCTTAAAGGAGTGCAGGTATGGTGGCCTCTCATTGGAACCGAGCTGGTGGGTATCTTTATTGGTTCCATGGTTGGGCCCAGGACTCAGAAGTATATCCCCGATATCTGGCTTAAAAGGCTCTTTGTGGTGTTGGCCATTTACGTTGGCTTGAGATACACCTCCAAAGGCTTCTTGGGGAAGAGTATCGTACCTCCTTATTAAATATAATACGGGGGGGCTCCGCCCCCCTTCCTTTAGGAGGATTTATGCAAGACTGGATTATATACTTAGATAAAATTTTCTTACCTTTTTACCACATACTTTCTGACCCTGTATTAGCTTATTTTCTGGGAACTTTTATTTTAGCTGTTATGTGTATATTTTTAGGTGAACTTTTAGTTGGTATTGCCTTTTATGCCAATCGTCATTACGTCAAAAAATTAACCAATGATTTAGTTAGCTGGAGTAATCTATCTGTTGAAGCTGTTAAAAAGGGAGATACAGAGGCCTATCATACTTTTAATAAAGAGGCTAATGATGTTTATGGTAAACTTTTTTTCTTAACCATAGCACATTCAGCTGCTTTTTTAATTCCTATTCCCTTTGTTCTTTCCTGGATGCAATTTAGATTTGGAAATGTAGAATTTCCTTTGCCTTTTTATGTTCCTTATATTGGCGATAGTGTAAGTTATATTTTTACTTTTATTGTCTTATATTTGCCGGCTTATTGGCTTTTTAAAAGGATAAAAAATAAGCTTCCTGTTTATCGCTATTTTAACCAGATAATGCAAGAAAGCAGTGAAGCAGTAAAAGAGATGAAAAGTTTAGCTGATTTATTAGAAGAACGAATTAAAGCTTCTAAAGCTAAACATAAAAATATAGCTAAATCAAAAGCTTAAGGGGGAGATTATGGGAGAAAAAAGAACAGTTTATTCTATATGTGGTATGTGCTCGGTTAGATGTCCTATCGCTGTAGAAGTTGAAGATAATGAAGTCCTGTGGATTTCCGGTAATCCTCATGACCAGGGTATAAAAACTGGCATTTGTGCCAAGGGGATTGCTGGAAGAACTCTTCTCAAAGATACAGAAAGGCCTCTTTCGCCGTTAATAAGAGATGGTGAACGTGGTTCAGGAAAATGGCGAAGTGTTAGCTGGGATGAAGCTTTAGACTATGTGGCTGAGAAACTTAAAAAAATAATTGACGAACATGGGGGGCGGGCGGTTCTTTTAAGTGACCGAGGAGGGCCTTTTGGTGAATACCGAAAGGCCTTTCTCAAGGCTATTGGCTCTCCCAACTATTGTAACCACGACGTAACTTGTGCTGTTTCAGTAAACCATGCCGCCCTTTCTCTTTTTGGTTTCGGGCGAAAGACCCTTAATTATGATTACAAAAATGCCAAACACATCGTCCTTTACGGCCGTAACATAATGGAGTCCATAAAAATTAAAACTACCAAGGCAGTATTAGATGCCTTGGATAAAGGTGCCAAGCTAACCTATATTGACCCTCGCTACAGTGTTACTGCTTCAAAAGCTACACGCTGGTGGAAAATAAGGCCTGGAACTGATTACGCCCTCAACCTGGCTCTAATTCATATCATTATCAAGGAAAATCTTTACGATAAAGAGTTTGTTTCTCGCTGGGTAGATGGTTTTGAGCACCTGGCTAATTTTGTTGAGCCTTACACTCCTGAATGGGCGGAAAAAGAGACAGGGATTCCTGCTTATGAGATGTATGAATTTTGCCAAGAAGTGGCTAAAGATGCCCCTCACGTTATTTTTCATCCCGGCTGGATGAGGGCCCGTTATTTACAGGCCTTCTGGGAAATCAGGACTACTTATATTTTAAATATTTTATTAGGCGCTATAGAGGTGCCAGGTGGCCTTTTCTTTATGAAAGGGCCAGGGGATACTGGTAAAAAGGGCTTAAATAGTATTGGTGAAAACTTGCCCAAGGTAGAGGAAAAAAGGGCAGATGGTGTTGGCTGGAAATACCCTCACATAAATAAAGGACCTGGACTGTTACATAGGGCCTTTGAAGCTATAAAGACTGGCGACCCTTATCCTTTAAAGGCTTATATTGTCCATCGGCACGATCCTTTAACTGGTCTTCCTGATCCAGAGGCTCAGGTAGAAATCTTTAAGAATCTAGACCTGCTGGTAGTTATAGATGTTAACTGGAGTGAGACTTCTAAATATGCCGATGTGATTTTGCCTGAGTGTACTTATCTTGAGCGCTCTGATTTAATTGCTACACAAAAAGGGCTTAAACCGGGTTTTCGTATAAGAACGGCCGCTATAGAGCCCCAATACGATACCAAGCCCGGCTGGTGGATATATTTACAATTAGCCAAACGCTTAGGGAAAGGCGAACACTTTCCTTACGAAACAATTGAAGACTTATGGCAGAAGCAACTTGATGGCACAGGGGTTTCGGTAGAAGATATTCAGAAAAAAGGTTTCATTTCTTTAACTGATAAACCTATCTGGTATGACCGCCTGGAAAAACTTCCTTTCAAGACAGCTTCAGGAAAAATTGAAATTATTGCCAAAAAATGGGAAGAAGCCGGCATTCCTTCCTTGAAACCCTATGAGTCTCCCGAAAAACCTCCAGCCGGTAAATTCAGGCTACTTTTTGGGCGCTGTGCCTGGCAGACTCATGGTATGTGGCAAAACAACCCCGCCCTTCATCCTTACTTAAAAGAAAATGTCCTCTGGATAAATGACAGGGTAGCCAAAGAAATGGGCCTTAAAACTGGAGATACTGTAATTGTGAGGAACGGGACTTACGAAAAGAAAATAAAGATTTTTGCCACAGACCTTATTCACCCAGAGGCCGTCTATATGCTTCACGGCTTTGGTAGAACCGTGCCACAGCAAACCAGAGCCTACCAAAAAGGCGTGGCTGACCAAAGATTAGAAATAGGCTTGCTTGACGTTTATGATCCTGCTGGCGGGGCCAATGCCCTTTGTGAATGTTTCATAGAAGTAGAACCTGTTAAATAAAACTTAGTTAGGAGGTTTTTAAAAATGGCTAAATATTACATTTATCATAATCCTCAGAGGTGTATTGGTTGTTTAGCTTGTGAACTGAGTTGTACTGACTGGAAAGGCCTACCTTTTGGCCAGGCCAATTGCCGTATTTTTCGCTTTGGGCCGGAAAAAATACACGGTAAAGAAAGCATGACTTTCATCTATAACTCTTGTTTTCATTGCGAAAGGGCTTTTTGTACAGAGGCCTGCCCCACCGGCGCCCTTTTTAAGAGAAAAGAGGATGGGATAGTGGCTTTCAATGAAAACTTATGTATTGGCTGCCGAGCCTGTATAATGGCCTGCCCCTGGGGTATTCCCCAGTGGAACTCTTTGAAAGGGACTATTCATAAGTGCGATTATTGCGTAGAGCGCCTGGAAGAAGGCCTTGAGCCCGCCTGTGTTACCCGCTGTCCCATGGAAGCGCTCAAGTTTGTAAAAGTAGAGGAAGTCAGCAAATTAAAGCGGACTTCCTGGCTTAAAGATACCTTTAAAAAAGAAGTAGCCCATGCAGCTGAATTTTAATTTATACAAAATTTCACAAATTTTTCGTTTTTGACAAAAAAAAGAAAGGATTTGGTAGTTTATCCCTGATTTTGTAATTAGAGATTATTAATTATTTGTATTGACAAAATTGATTTTTAGTGAATGAAATAAGGCATCCATAAGGTTAATTATTTGGAGGCTTTTAAGAGACATGAAAAATTACACCATTGAACATGATCCTTCTAAATGTGATGGGTGCCGGAAATGTGTGGAGGCCTGCCAGAAGGGTAATAATCTGGCGGAAGGAATTTCTAATTGCCGTATCCTTTCTTTAAAGGTTGTTAAGGATGGCGAAGTAAAAGAAGTTTACGCTTACTTTTCCTGTATGCAATGTAAAAAGCCCAAGTGTGCAGAGGCCTGTCCCACTGGGGCTCTTTATCGTGAAGGACCTCTGGACATAGTTTTCCTGGATAAAAACTCATGTGTAGCTTGTTTGAACTGTATTTTTGCCTGTCCCTGGGGAGTACCTGTTTTTGATCCCAAGAATGGAGTTATTGCCAAATGCGACTTATGTTATGACCGGGTTAAGGCAGGTAAAAAGCCTTTCTGTGTAGAAGCGTGTCCTAACGAAGCTTTGCTGGTTAAAGAGAAAAAGGCTCCAGCTAAAAAGGCAGCTAAAAAACCCAAAGCCAAAGCTAAGGCTTCGTCTAAGGCTCAAGACCAAAGTTCAGAAGCTCAAACTAGTGCCTAAGTAGGAGGAGCTATGGAAATATCTTTGAGTTTGAAATATATCCCCATTTTGATAACAGCTCTCATTGTCTTTGTTATTGGTTTGGCCATGGTGATTATCAATCAGGTTTTAGGGCCTAAACGTCCATATTCAGAAAAATATCTTGCTTATGAATGTGGTCTTCCGCCTACAGGAGAAACCAGACACCGGTTTGA
Source organism: Thermodesulfatator autotrophicus (assembly GCF_001642325.1). GTDB lineage: Bacteria > Desulfobacterota > Thermodesulfobacteria > Thermodesulfobacteriales > Thermodesulfatatoraceae > Thermodesulfatator > Thermodesulfatator autotrophicus. Next base: position 29,684 of record NZ_LSFI01000021.1, read on the forward strand.
CATAAAATTTTACGCTATAGCTATTCTTTTTGCCGTATTTGATGTGGAGGCCGTTTTTCTATATCCCTGGGCTATTACCTTTGACCAGATCGGCTTTTTTGCTTACATAGAAATGGTGGTATTTATAGCTCTTCTTTTGGTGGCCTATTTTTACGCCTGGATCAGGGGAGGTTTCCAATGGGATTAAAAGGCACGGTAGAGGTTCAAGAAGGCATACATCAGGTTCCAGGTACTGGCGTTTACGTTACCACCTTTGACAAGATAATTAACTGGGCCCGCGCTGGTTCCATGTGGCCGGTTACTTTCGGCCTGGCCTGATGTGCCATTGAGATGATGGCCGCAGGTGCGAGCCACTTTGATTTAGATCGTTTTGGCATAATTTTCAGGGCTTCTCCGCGCCAGGCTGACGTATTAATTGTCGCTGGAACTGTTACCAAAAAAATGGCCCCTATTGTGCGGCGGGTCTATGACCAGATGCCTGAGCCTCGCTATGTGATTGCCATGGGAAGTTGTGCTTGTTCCGGAGGAGTCTTCAGGACTTATTCTACGGCTCAGGGTTGTGATGAGTTTCTTCCGGTAGATGTTTATATTCCTGGGTGCCCTCCCAGGCCTGAGGCCTTACTTGAAGGCTTGATGAAGCTTCAACAGAAGATTCGCAGTGAACATAACCGATGGGGTAGTTTTCGCTAAGGAGGCGGTATGTTGGCCATTGAAATGCTAAAGGAGAATTTTCCAGATGAGATTATTGAAGAGGGAGAAAGTGCCGGCCAGCCCTATGTAGTGGTTAAGAAAGAAAAGATTGTGGAAATTCTTAAATTTTTACATGAAAAACCCGAGCTTCTTTTTGATCACCTGGCAGATCTTACGGCGGTTGACTGGCTTGGCAAAAAAACTCCTCGCTTTGAAGTAGTATATAACCTCTTTTCAATTCGCAATAGAGAGCTTTTAAGAGTCAAAGCTCAGGTTTCAGAAGAAGACCCGCGTATAGACTCGGTTACTTCTGTCTGGAAGGTAGCCAACTGGTTTGAGCGCGAAGTATATGACATGTTTGGTATTATCTTTAATGGCCATCCTGACCTGCGGCGTCTTATCATGCCAGAAAATTGGCAGGGCCATCCTCTTCGTAAAGATCATCCTTTGGCCGTAGAAGGCGAAAGCGAATGGCAGGACTACAAAGAACTTAAAGAAAGGGTCAGAGAATTTGCTCAATATGATTGGTATCATCGTATTCCTCAAGGGCAAAAGGACGTGACAGAAAGTCCAGCGGGAGAGCAGGAGGAAACCAATGCCACAAGCGCTTGAAATTATAAAAAAACAAATAGGGGAAGATGAGTGGGATGAACCTTACTACGTAAATATGGGCCCCCAGCACCCAGCTACCCACGGGGTGTTGAGGCTTTTCCTGGAGCTTGACGGCGAATATATAACCCACTGTGACCCCATAATAGGCTATTTGCACAGAGGTATTGAAAAACTGGGGGAAACTTTCACCTATTCGCAAAATATAGTTCTTACTGACCGTCTGGACTACATTGCTTCTGCGGCCAATAACGTGGGGTATTGCCTGGCGGTGGAAAAGCTAATGGGGCTTGAAGTCCCTCGCCGGGCCCAGATATTGAGAGTAATTGTGTGTGAAATGGCCCGTATCGCCAGCCATCTTCTCTGGCTAGCCACCCACGCCCTGGATATTGGGGCCATGACGGTCTTTCTCTATTGTTTTAGGGACCGTGAATGGCTCCTAAATATTTATGAAGAAATATGTGGAGCTCGTCTTACGCATACGTATCCTTGTATTGGGGGAGTACGTCTAGACTTTACACCCCACATTATTGAAGAATTATATAAGTTTACCGAAGAATTCCCTAATCGTATCCCCGAATATGAAACCTTGATTGATGTAAACCGCATCTGGCTTAAGAGAACCAAGGGCGTTGGGGTTATTTCAGGTGAAAAGGCGGTAAACCTGGGCTTGACAGGGCCTTCTCTTAGAGGCTCTGGTGTCCGTTATGATCTTCGCAAAACCGTCCCCTATCTTATCTACGATGAGCTTGATTTTGAAATGGCCGTGGAATACGAAGGCGATGTATACGCTAGATACCGTGTGCGCATGAAAGAGATGCGCGAGTCTAACAAAATTATTCGCCAGTGTCTGGATAAATTAGCTGAATGTGAAGGAGAGCCTGTTATAGCGGAAAATGCTCCGGGATTATTTATGCCTTTTGATAAGCCTAAAAGGCCTCAGGCTGCCCCACATCCCAAAAAAGTATATTTAATTAAAGGCGTAGAAGTGCCAGTGGTACCTGAAGGAGATGTTTACGTTGCTACCGAGGTGCCCAAAGGAGAGCTTGGCTTTTACCTCGTAAGCGATGGAGCCGGGCATCCCTGGCGTATGCGCATAAGGGCTCCTTCATTTGTCCACATTTCTGCTATTCCTGACTTGTGTAAAGGTCAGATGGTAGCTGATATCATTGCTGTCATAGGTTCTATAGACATTGTTTTAGGAGAATGTGATAGATAGAGAGGTTGAGCTATGGATGTACAGGGAGCATACAACGCTGCCAATCACTTTTTGCTAAAATACTTGGGCATTTCGTTATTTAAGGCCTTGATAGTGGTTGTTATTGCCCTTTTGCACGTGGCCTATATCACTTATGTGGAAAGAAAAGTTATTGGCCGCATGCAGCAAAGGCTTGGGCCTAATAGAGTAGGGCCGCGAGGGCTACTCCAGCCTATTGCTGACGTCTTAAAGCTTATTACCAAAGAAGACATTATTCCTAGCTCGGTTGATAGCCGCTGGGTTTTTATCATTGCTCCCTTTATAAGCTTGGTGGCTGGAGCTACCAGTCTGGCGGTTCTTCCCATCTGGGAACACTTTGTGGTTACTAATGTTAATGCTTCTCTCCTGGTTGTTTTGGCCATGAGCTCTCTTTCTTCTTTTGGTGTAATCCTTGCTGGTTGGGCTTCTAACTCTCGTTACAGTTTTCTTGGTGGTCTTAGGGCCGGGGCTCAGGTGGTGAGTTACGAGATAGCCATGGCCCTTTCTCTGGTGGGAGTAATGATGCTTGCAGGTTCTATGAATCTTGTGGAAATTGTTAAGGCCCAGATAGCCAGTCCTTTTAAAATATACGCCATCCCCCAAATTATAGGGTTTTTCGTTTTTATGATTGCCGCTATTGCCGAAACCAATCGTACTCCTTTTGATTTGCCTGAGGCAGAAACCGAACTGGTAGCTGGATACTTTGTGGAATATAGCGGAATAAGATTTGCCTTGTTTTATCTGGCGGAGTATTTCGGCATGGTGGTTATGTCCATGCTGGCTGTGGTTTGTTTCCTGGGTGGCTGGTATGGTCCCTTTGATATTCCAGGGATACCCATGTTCTGGTTTTTACTTAAACTTTACTTTTTAATCTTTTTCTATATCTGGGTGCGGGCCACCCTTCCTCGCTATCGTTATGACCAGTTGATGGGGTTGGGCTGGAAGGTGCTAATTCCGCTTTCCCTTTTAAACATTGTAATTACCGGATTTATAAAGATTTTGGTTTAGAAGCAGGTAGAGACAGGAGGCGCCATGGGTCTGATTAAAACGGTTTTTCTTACAGAAATAATGAAGGGGCTTTCGCTCACCTTAAGAAAGCTTTTTGCCAAGCCAGTTACCATACAATATCCTGAGGTTAAAAAGGAACCAGCCCCTGGCTTTAGAGGTCGCCACGCCCTGGTGCGTGATCCCAAAACAGGTAAAGACCGTTGCGTGGGCTGTTACCGATGTGCTCAGGTATGTCCTTCCCGTTGTATTTTTATTGAGACAGAACGTGATCCTAACACCAGAAAACGTATCGTAACCCGTTACGATATAGACGCCTTGCGCTGTGTTTATTGTGCCTTTTGTGTGGAGGTGTGCCCGGTAAACGCCCTTGTTCTTACGGAATTTTACGAATATTCAGGTTACAGCCGGGATGAACTATACTTCACCAAAGAAAAGTTACTGCAAAACTGGGATGAATTTATCGTAACACAAAAGCGGCCTTATTTTAATCCTTTCTGGAAGCCTCGCGGAGTGCCAGAAAAGATGCTCCCTGGACCAAAAAGAAAGGCGGAGGGTATCTAAATGGAAGCCTTGTTATCTAAACTTGTTTTTCTATATCTGGCGGTAGTTCTTATAGCTACATCAATTCTTGTTATCACCAACCGTAATGCTGTGCACGCAGTGCTCTGGATGCTAGTTATGTTTTTTCATCAGGCAGTGCTTTTTATAACGCTTGATGCCGAGTTTCTGGCAGCTATTCAGATAATTGTCTATGCCGGGGCAGTATTGGTGCTGTTTCTATTCGTAGTTTACATGATAAACCTGCGGACAGAGTTGAAAATCAAGAATTTTATGGATTTCTGGCCGGCGGCTATTCTGGTCTCCATAGCTTTGCTTATTTTGATAGCTAAAGGGGTTGGCTCTCTAAAACTGCCTTCTCCGGTGGGAGATATGACCCCTGAGCGAATTCTGGCTGAAGGGCATGGCAAAGTTTTAGGTAAAGCCCTTTTTACTGAACATATCCTTTCTTTTGAAGTAGTTGGGGTGCTTTTACTGGTGGCGGTTTTGGGTGCGATAGTTCTTACCAGAAGAATTCGTATGAAAGGAGAAGAGGCATGATTCCTGTTTCCTGGTTTGTTGTGTTGACTCTTTTTCTTTTTAGTATTGGGGCTCTGGGCTTTATAGTCAGGCGAAACGTTATCATTATGCTCATATGTATAGAAATCATGCTTAATGCGGTAAACATCAGTCTGGTAGCCTTTGGGCGTGCTCTGGAACACACGGTAGCGCATGTGTTGGTGTTTTTTGTTATTGCGGTGGCTGCAGCGGAAGCAGCCATTGGTCTGGCCTTGGTAGTGCTTCTCTTTAAGAAAACCAGAGAAGTACATATGGACGAATTTCGTCTTTTAAAGGGGTAACCTATGGAATACGTAATCTGGATACCGTTCTTACCATTGATAGCCGCTACTATTACTTTGATTTTCGGTAAGTGGTACATAAGGAAACAGGCGCACTGGCTTCCGTGTATAGCGGTCTTTGGGTCTTTTCTCCTTTCGTTTAAGGCCCTTTTAGATGTTATCGGAGGGGCCAGGGCCAATTTTGACCTTTATTCCTGGGTGATTGCCGATACCTTTCACGCGGCTGTTGGCTTTCAAATAGATCCTCTCTCGGTCTTGATGCTGGCTATGGTTTCTTTTCTGTCTTTTCTTATACATGTCTATTCTATCGGTTACATGGAAGATGACCCGGGTTATTATCGTTTCTTCGCTTATATTTCCCTTTTTACTTTTTCCATGTTGATGTTGGTTTCGGCTAATAACTTTTTGCAACTCTTTTTTGGCTGGGAGGCGGTGGGGCTTTGTTCTTATCTTTTGATTGGTTTCTGGTATCAGAAAAAGAGTGCCGCGGATGCAGCTAAAAAGGCTTTTATTGTAAACCGTTTTGGTGATTTTGGCTTTGCCCTAGGTGTTTTTCTGGTCTTCTTAACCTTTGGATCCATTTATTACGAAGACGTTTTTGCCAGGGTTCATGAGATTGCTCATACTACGGTAAATGTTCTGGGGGTAGAAGTCCTTCTGGCTACACTGATAGCCGTTCTTCTTTTCTGTGGGGCTATGGGTAAGAGTGCCCAGTTTCCGCTACACGTCTGGTTGCCAGACGCCATGGAAGGTCCCACACCAGTTTCCGCTTTAATTCACGCTGCTACCATGGTTACCGCTGGTGTATTTATGGTATGTCGTTGCCATGAAATATTTGAGCTTTCTCATGTGGCCATGGCTATAGTGGCAGCGGCAGGCATGATTACCTGTTTTATGGCCGCCACCATTGCGCCTACCCAATTTGATATTAAGCGCGTGATTGCTTATTCCACCCTTTCACAGCTTGGTTACATGTTTATGGCCTGTGGGGTAGGGGCCTTTGCTGCGGGTATGTTTCACCTTTTTACTCACGCCTTCTTTAAGGCCTTGCTCTTTCTTGGAGCTGGCAGTGTAATGCACGCCATGCACCACGCCCCTGATCCTACAGATATGCGTTACATGGGTGGCTTAAGAAAATATATGCCTATAACTTTTGCCACTTTTCTGATTGCTTCGCTTTCTATTTCTGGTATTCCCGGGCTTGCTGGTTTTTTCAGTAAAGATGAAATTCTCTGGCTTTCCTTTGTTTCGGAGTATCCCTGGGGTAAGTTGGTCTGGTTTGTAGGGACGGTGGTAGCAGGGCTTACAGCTTTTTACTCTTTCCGTGTAGTTTTTATGACCTTCTTTGGGGAGTTCCGGGGGAAAGAAGTATTGCACGGTCATGAACCCCATGAATCTCCATCAGTGATGACTATACCTCTTATGATTTTAGCGGTTGGAGCCGTGGTAACTGGCTGGCTGGGTGTTCCACATGTTCTAGGTGGTCACAATCACTTTGCTAAGTTTCTTGAGCCAGTGCTTGGGCATCCTCATATTAATTTACCTTATTGGCTTTACGGCAAGAAAGAATGGATTGAACTTTTCTTGATGGCCATTTCTGTAGGCGTAGGTGTCTTGGGTATTGCAGTGGCTTACGTGGTTTATGTTAAGAAGCCCGAGCTTCAGCGTCTTATCCCAGAAAGGTATCCCGCCCTTTACCGTTATCTTTATAACAAATGGTACTGGGATGAGATTTATGACGCCACCATTGTTAAGCCTACGTTTTTTACCGCTCGTTCAATTGTTCAGGGTGTGGTTGACTCTATACTCATTGAAGGCGTGGTTAACGGATTGCCGGATCTTATTCGTCGTGGTGGTGAATCTTTAAGGCGGCTCCAGAACGGAGTGGTTCAGACTTACGCTTTGATTATGGCTACTGGTGCCGCCGTAGTTTTATTGTTGGTCTATTTCTTTTAGGGAGGGCTAAATATGGAAGTGGCCTTGCGTATGTCTGACTTTCCGCTATTGTCGCTGATAATATGGCTCCCGGTGGTAGGGTCCCTTGTTTTGCTGGCTTTACCCCGGAATGACCGTCTTATCCGCTGGTTTACGCTGGTAGTGGCCGTGGCAGACTTTCTGGTCTCCTTACCCCTTTTCTTCTCCTTTGATAAATCTTTTTCCGGGATGCAGTTTGTAGAAAGACATTCCTGGATAAAGGCCTGGAATATTTCTTACTTTTTAGGGGTTGACGGTATAAGTGTTCTGCTGGTCCTTCTTTCTACCCTTATAACTATTCTATGCGTTTTAATTTCCTGGGAGTCGGTGACAGAGAAGGTAAAGGAGTTTCATATTGCTCTCCTTTTGACCTCAGCGGCCATGATTGGTGTTTTCTGTTCACTTGACTTGTTTCTCTTCTATCTTTTTTGGGAAGCTATGCTTATCCCTATGTACTTGATAATTGGTATATGGGGAGGCCCCAATAGGCTCTATGCTACTATTAAGTTCTTTCTTTATACCCTGGTGGGTTCGGTTTTAATGCTGGTTGGTATTATCTTTCTCTATCTCCAGGCCGGGACATTTAACATCCTTGAGATAATGAAACTTGGACTACCTTATAAATTCCAGTTCTGGCTTTTCTGGGCCTTTTTTGCCGCCTTTGCGGTGAAAGTGCCCATGTGGCCGGTACACACCTGGTTGCCAGATGCTCACACTGAGGCCCCAACCGCTGGTTCTGTAATACTTGCTGGTATCTTGATTAAAATGGGAGCTTACGGTTTCCTGCGTTTTTCCCTGGCTTTCTTTCCTGTAGCTGCTAAGTCTATGATGATTCCTATGCTGGTGCTTTCTACTATAGCTATTATTTACGGTGGTATAATTTGTTTGGCCCAAACGGACCTCAAGCGTCTTATCGCTTACAGTTCTGTAAGTCATATGGGGTTTATTACCCTGGGTATATTTTCTTTGAATGGTAACGCGGTGGAAGGAGCTATCCTCCAGATGATTAACCACGGAATAGTAACAGGAGCCCTCTTTATGTGTGTGGGAATTGTTTACGACCGTACCCATACCCGAGCCATTAAAGACTACGGGGGACTGGCTACGGTGATGCCGGTTTATGCGGCTTTCTTCATGGTCTTTACCCTCGCCTCAGTAGGGCTACCAGGGACCAATGGTTTTATAGGTGAATTCCTGGTGCTTTTAGGAACATTTACCTCTAAAAAGTGGGCAGCTGTGCTTGGCACCACGGGAATCATTATTGGTGCAACTTATATGTTAAGGCTTTACCAGCAGGTATTTTTCCAGGAAGTTAATCCCAAAGTGGCAGGGTTGCCAGATATCAAGATGAGGGAATTTATTGCTCTGGTTCCCATGATTCTTTTGGTGCTTTGGATTGGTTTTTATCCCACACCGTTTTTGGGGTTTATGCACGAGTCGGTTAGGTCTTTATTAGAGCATGTTCACAATGCCTCTGGCGACATAACGCCTGTTAGTGAAATCATAAAGGAGGGAATAAATGTGGTCATCCCTTCCTAGCTTCGTAGCGGTTTATCCTGAAATTTTGTTGGTAGTGGTGGCCAGTATTATGGCCCTGGCTGATCGTTGGGTGAAACTCAAAGACGTATTTGCCTGGATCACCATAGCCACCTCGGTCATAGCTTTGATAATGGTCTTTGCGGTGGAAGGGGCTGTCTTTGGAAATAGCTATGCGGCTGATACTTATGGCCTTTTTTTCAAAATGATTTTTCTCCTGGCCTTGATTATGGTTACCCTGGTCTCTCCAGGGTACAACCGTATGGTCGGGATTCACTTTGGTGAATATTATGCCCTTCTTATGTTTGCGGTAACGGGCATGATGCTCATGGCTTCAAGTAAGGACCTTATCCTTCTTTTCCTTGGCCTTGAGCTTATGTCTCTTTCTGTTTACGTGCTGGCTGCCCTTCTTTATAGTGATTTGCGTTCTCTTGAAGGAGCTATGAAATATTTCCTCCTGGGGGCTTTTTCTTCAGCTTTTCTCCTGTTGGCGATAACTTTTCTTTATGGACTCACTGGCACCACTTACATTGATGTCATTGCCAAGAAGGTTTTTTATCCCGGGCTTGCTGATAATACAGCCCTGCTATTATCAGCTGCTCTTTTCGTGGTAGCCTTTGGTTTTAAAGTGGCGCTGGTGCCTTTTCATATGTGGTCACCTGATGCTTATGAAGGAGCTCCCACCTCGGTTACTGCTTTTATGGCTGTAGGGCCTAAAGCTGCTGGTTTTGCTGCCATGGGGCGGGTATTCATAGAAGCCCTTTATAACGCCAGGGTGGATTGGGTTGAATATTTAATACCACTCGCCTTGGTGACCATGTTTGTTGGAGCTATTCTTGCCGTGGTGCAGACCAATATCAAGCGCCTATTAGCTTATTCTTCTATTACTCATGCTGGTTATGCGGTTCTGGGAATTATTGCTGCCAGCAGAGAGGGCATGGCTGCTACCATGCTTTATCTTTTTCTTTACCTGTTTATGACCATTGGTGCCTTTTCTGTGGTTACTCTTTTCCGCCAAAAAGATTTTCTCGGCGAAGAGATTACCGATTATCAAGGTCTCTCCAAAACCCATCCCTGGGTAGCTCTGGTGATGCTCATTTTTCTTTTTTCATTGGTGGGTATCCCCCCTACAGCTGGTTTTATTGGGAAGTTTTTTGTTTTTAAAGCCGCTTATGAGGCAGGCCATCATCTTCTGGTAATAGGAGCGGTTTTAGCCAGCGCCATTGCTGCTTATCCTTACTTACGAATTGTCATGCTCATGTACATGAAGGAACCTGAAAAAGATCTAGCGGTTAACGTGACTCCTTATGTTTTTGCTGGCCTTATCATTTCAGTGGTGGGGGTATTAATTCTTGGGGTTTACCCCGAGCCGGTTATCAATTTTGCAAGAACCTGCTGCGCTGGCTTAATTCCTTAGTCTACTTCAGGGGTACGCTTGACCGTGCCCCTTTTCCCTCTTATTTTCTATTTTTCAGTTTTAAGCCATTCTCTAGTAAAATTATAGTGTCTATCATGGAGGTTTTATGCCGCTAAAAAACTATATTCTACGAGATCATTTGGGAATATTTACCATTGGTGAAATGGTAAATAGGTCTGCAAAGGTTTACGGGTCTAAAAAGGCTTTAAGTGTATATCGTGATGAGAAATGGCAATATATCACTTATAGAGAACTTGGAGAGAGAGTGCGTTTTCTAGCTAAAGCTCTTCAAGGGGCAGGCCTCAAAATGGGGCAAACCTGTGCCATTTTAGGCCCTAACTCTCCAGAATGGGGACAGGCCTACTTAGCTATTACTAGCCTGGGAGCCATTTCGGTGCCTATAGACCCGGCTTTAAAGCCCCATGAGTTTAAACATATTTTAGAAGATACTGATACCAATTTTATATTCGTGGCTCAAAAGTTTTTGGAAGACATATTAGAGATAGATGAAGAGTTATCTTTTAAGAAGATAATAGTATTAGATTCTTTTGAAAAATCAAAGTTTTCCAATAAAAAAGTTTCTAGCTTTGAGGTATTTTTAAGAGAAGGCCAGAAACAAAAAGATAAGTTTAAGAAGCCCAAATTAAAAGACATAGCAGCCATCATATATACCTCAGGGACCACGGGTAAGGCCAAAGGAGTGATGTTAACCCACGAAAACATTATGTCAGATGTGGCCTTAGTGTATCAGATGGTGGATTTGGAGCCAGGGGAAAGCATTCTTTCGGTTTTACCCATTCACCATACTTTAGAATGTACGGGTGGCTTTTTATTGCCTCTTTATGCCGGGTTAAACATTTATTATGCCCGTAGCTTAAAATCTCGCGAGATAATTGAAGATCTGCGTACTTCTAAGGCTTCGGTAATGATAGGGGTTCCCCTTTTATTCCAAAAGATGCTAGAGGGCATTGAACGGAAGGTGAAACAAGCTCCTTTGCCCAGAAAGACTTTGTTTAAGGGGTTACTGAAGGTAGTTGAGCTAGCTGAAAAGGTTGGTAAAGACGAAGAGGCAGCCAAGGTTCTTTTTGCTAAACTTCGTGAAAAGGCTGGGCTTGGGCACCTTAAATATTTTGTTTGTGGTGGTGCCCCTTTACCGCCTTTTGTGCCTGAAAAATTTAGAAAGCTTGGTATAAAAATACTCCAGGGGTATGGTCTGACTGAAGCTAGCCCCGTGCTTACTCTAAATCCCGTTTTTAGACCCAAAGATACCAGTGTGGGAGTTCCCCTCCCTCAGGTGGAGGTAAAAGTAGAAAGTCCCAATGAAAACGGGGTAGGTGAGCTTTGTTTTAAAGGCCCTATGGTAATGAAGGGATACTATAAAAACCCTGAGGCCACTAAAGCCGTTATAGATGACGAAGGCTTTTTGCACACTGGTGACCTGGGATATATAGACGAAGAAGGTTATGTATATGTGTGCGGGCGGGCTAAAAACGTAATTGTCACTCCAGCAGGAAAAAACGTATATCCAGAAGAGGTAGAGTTTGAGCTTGATCGCCGGCCTTTTATTTTGGAGAGCATGGTCTATGGAATACCTACTGAACGGGGAGGAGAAGAGGTAGCAGCGGTAATTGTGCCTGATTATGAAGAGATTGACCGCCAATTTTCAGGTAAACAATTAACCGAAGAAGACGTAAAGGCCTTAATTGCCAAAGAAGTAAAAAAGGCCATGGAGAATGTGGCTACTTATAAGCGGGTGAAGCAATTTATCATTTGGGACGAAGAACTCCCCAAGACTTCTACCAGAAAAATTAAACGCCATCATGTTTTACCAGTGGTCCTAAACCAGAAGGGAAATTAAAGGGGTATCGCAAGGCAAGGTAGTCGCCATGACAATCTCAGATCCCTTCGCTAGCCTTTGAGACAGGATTTCTTAGCCTGAGATTGTTTCGGCCTCTGCTGACGAGGCCTTACGTGATTGGCCTACTTTGTCACTGCAAGGAGCATGTAAGCGCGACGAATCAGTCTCAAAGATCCCTCGCTTTGCTCGGGATAAGCTAAGCAGTTCAGGGTGAGAACAACCCCAAAGATCTCCTCGGCGCCGGTATCGCCTCGCGATAACGCTATGTAAGGTAAAAATACTCCCTTAATATGAGCTCCTGGCAAATATTGGACATTTTTGTAAGATTAATTATATTTTAAAGGGGTCGGTCGGAGGTCGCCGGGGGCTCAGGGCCCTCGGAGGAAAGTCCGAGCTCCACAGGGCAGGGTGCCGGGTAACACCCGGAGGGGGAAACCCCTGGAAAGTGCCACAGAAAATAGACCGCCCTGTACCCATTTTCCAGGGTACGGGGTAAGGGTGAAAAGGTGGGGTAAGAGCCCACCGCCTCTCCTGGTAACAGGAGAGGGCATGGCAAACCCCACCCGGAGAAAGGCCATGTAGGGGAGCGTTTGAGGGTGGCCCGCCCGATGCTCCCGGGTAGGCCGCTTGAGCGGTTGGGTAACCAACCGCCTAGAGGAATGACCTCCACCCGCTTAAAGCGGGTACAGAACTCGGCTTATGACCGGCCCCCATCTATTTTTTTTTCTCCGATTAAAGATAACGGTTAAGAGGTAGTTGAGTTAAATTTAGTAAGCGAATTTTCCTCTCCTCTAATTAAATCTTTTATTAGTTCCGGGAGGATTTTGGAGTATAAATTTTTTGTTTCTTTTTTTATAAAATGGCACAAATCAAATAGTTGAGCAGGGAATGCTTTAATCCTTTCTATAAGAAAAAATTTTTCAAAATTTTCTTTTTTTTGAGCAATATAAATTACTTCGTCCCAAATAAAATTTTCATTAAGAGAGATAGTAATAAGATCTGCTACATCTTTAGGTTCATCCCTTGAAACAATTGCACAAATCTTATTAGCTAAAATATTTATATGTAAAAGTTTAGACTTTATCTGACAGTCACCCTCCCAAGAGCCACCTTGTCAGCCCTGGTTAGATTGTGAAAATCTCCTCTTCATTAAAATGAATCTTCTCTTTTGCCAAGGGCACATTCGCTAAAAATGTCTCCATCGGCGTCCGTCCATTACAGTATTTCCCTTGGTGCGGCCTCTCTTTGTTGTATTTTTCCATCCATAAGTCCAAATCCCTCTGTAATTCCTCCAATTTCAGATAAATCTTGCGCCTCAAGGCTATGCTATAAAATTCCTCTTTCACCGTCCGATGAAATCTCTCGCAAATCCCGTTCGTCTGGGGATTCTTG
>NZ_LSFI01000022.1 GCF_001642325.1 Thermodesulfatator autotrophicus
ATCGGCTAAACTTGAGCTGAACTAAAAATTTAAAAAGCTTGCCTGTCCCTCTTATTGCCCTTTCTTGCTTGGTTAGAAGATAGTGGGGTGGTGAGATTTTTCCAAAAAGCTAACTGTAAAAAGCTAACTGTAAAAGTCAGGGAAATAGTTTCAACGTAAGCGGTAAGCCGAACTTCAAAAAAATTTAAGGTGCTTCTGGCTTCTCTGGCCATACTTTTAGCCAAAAAAATAGCGGAAAAAACAATCTCACTGAAAATTGCCAAGACCAATACAGATAAAGACAGGAAGAAATTATCTTATAGCCAGATATTTTACCTGTCATTTATTTTCGTTGGCGCCAGAGGGGAAGGCCACAATCGTTCCTGATCCTCAAAACACCTGATGATTCACCTTCAATAGAGATAGGAAATAGTAAACGGCCTTTTTTAATGGCGATAACTTTTACCCTTTCTCCAGGTTGTAAATTGAAACCTCTTTTTTTCCAGAACCAGTATGGCCCTAAACGGACCCGATATTTTTGACCATTTTCATCTTTAATAACGGCTACCGGATGCTTTACCTCCACTACCTGCCCGATAATAAGGAATTTTTCAAGGTGCTGGCATGTTTCGGCAAAAACCAGCCCCGAGAAAAGGCTCATAAAAATTACAGCCATAAAGATTAAACGCATCATGTCTCTTAATATAGCAGAAGTTATGCCAAAATGCTTTTATTTTATACAAGCCCTAAATGTATTATTGAAGCACCCTCAAGCCAGATACAACGACTAAAATTACGATAGCTCCGACAAATTTGTCTCCTCAAGTATCCCTGTAATGAAAGCCTTTTCATCTTATAACGTTACAAAAATATCTCGCGAGGCGGCATACCGGCCGTGGCAAGCTAGATTCTTTTGCTAACATATCGGTATAAACACTTCGTGGCCAGCAATGCCCCCTATTTGTCACTGCAAGGAGCCGAAGGCGACGAAGCAGTCCCTGTCCCGAGCACTAGCGAAGGGATCTAGATTGCTTCGCTTCGCTTGCAATGACAGGGAAAGGGCTCGCAATAACAAAGAAGGGGACGCGTAATGACACCCAAAATTTCCATCTACCTTGCACTCCCATTAACAGTAGTCGCTCAAATTTTATAGATGGCATATCGTTTGCATTATCAAATTTCAAAAAAACTACACGGGAGGTTGGCCATGAAAAAGATAATTTTATGTACAATACCTTTACTTTTCCTTATCATCTTGAGCAGCTGTACCACTACTCAGCAAAGTGCTTCTTATCAGGGAGCAACTTTGGGTGCCGCTGTAGGCGCTATAACTGGTGCCATGCTTGACGACCACAATCCCTGGCGAGGAGCAGTTATTGGAGCTACTGCAGGTGCTGTATTAGGAGGAGGGCTTACACAAATTAGTTCTCAGGCCTCGGCCAGTGCCGCAAGCACCGGACAGCCGGTAGTATATCGCCAGGGAAACACCGTAGTTGAAGCCACACCACTTTCTTACAACCAGCAAACTAAATGTCATAAAATCCGCAAACGTATATGGAAAAACGGCAATTTGATTGAAGATAGAGTTGAAGAGGTTTGTGAGGCCCATAAAACTACTAACTCTTATTTCTAAATATATAAAGCGAGAGTGTTAACCGGCCCGCCTATCCTCAACCCGAGCCTGCCACTTTGCGGCAGGCTCTTTCTTTGTTAATTTTGCGTTAAAATGGCTGTTCAAGAGTTTTTAAATTACTTACAAAACGAAAAAAGAGCTTCCTCAAATACAGTGCGCTCGTATGCTGTTGACCTCTATCAACTAAAAGAAGCCCTAAGAAAAGACCCAGCTGAAGCCTCTCTTCCTGAAATCAGGCTCTACCTGGCTAAACAGGCCAAAAAACTTTCTCGTCCCTCTCTTGCAAGAAAACTTTCAAGCTTTAAATCTTATTTTCGTTTCTTAAAAAAGCAGGGCAAACTTAAAGACGAAAGACTTTTGTTTCTCAAAGGCCCCAAGCTTGAACGCAAGCTACCCCGGGTTTTAAACGTTGACGAAATATTCGCCATGCTTGAAAAGCCAGCGGGAGAAAATTTTCTGGCCTTGCGGGACAAAGCTATCCTTGAAATTCTTTACGGAGCAGGCCTCAGAGTTTCAGAACTGGCTTCTCTTTCTTTAGATGACGTTTTGCTTGATCTGCAAGTCTTCCGTGTAAAAGGCAAGGGGAGAAAAGAAAGGCTTGCCCCTTTCGGTCAAAAAGCAAAGGCTGCCCTTTTAAACTACCTAGAAGCTAGAGAAAAACTGCTCAAGCACAAAAAAAAGGAAACCAGGCATCTTTTTTTAAATGTACGCGGAGATCCTTTATCAAGCCGAAGTATCCACCGCATAGTGAAAAAATACGCCTATTATTTGGGATTGCCAGAGGTTTCTCCCCATACTTTAAGACATTCTTTTGCCACCCACTTGTTAGAAGCCGGAGCAGACCTTAGAGTTATTCAGGAAATGCTCGGGCATGCCCGGCTGGCCACCACCCAGCGCTATACACACCTTGATTTTTCAAGGCTTGCCCGGGTTTATGACGATGCACATCCAAGAGCCAAGAGGAGTAAGAAATGAAAGGAACAACGATTATAGCCATAAAGAAGGACGGAAAAGTAGTCGTAGCAGGAGATGGCCAGGTCTCCCTTGGAGAAACAATTATTAAACACAAAGCCCGTAAGGTAAGGCGCCTTTATCATGGAAAAGTTATAGTTGGGTTTGCAGGGGCCACCGCTGATGCCTTGACCCTTTTTGAACGCCTTGAAAAAAAACTGGAAGCTTACGGCGGTCAGCTAGTGAGAGCTGTAGTAGAACTGGCCAAAGACTGGCGTACGGAAAGAACCCTTAGGCGCCTTGAAGCTATGCTTATTGCCTGTGATAAGAACCACATGTTTTTGCTTTCAGGGGCCGGAGACGTAATGGAACCTGATGATCAGGTTCTGGCCATAGGTTCAGGTGGCTCTATGGCTCTTGCCGCCGCTAAGGCCCTTTTAAAACACACCGATCTCCCGGCACGGGATATTGCCCTTGAAGCCATGCAAATTGCCGCTTCAATTTGTGTTTACACTAACGACCAAATCGTAGTTGAAGAACTATAGGAGGAAGCCATGGAAAAACTTACTGGAAGTGAACTTACGCCGCGCCAGATAGTAGCTGAACTTGACAAATACATAATTGGCCAGGACAAAGCCAAAAAGGCTGTAGCTATAGCCCTTCGTAATCGCTGGCGAAGGCAACAGGTGCCACCTCCATTATCAGAAGAAATTTATCCCAAAAACATTATCCTCATTGGTCCAACTGGTGTAGGGAAAACCGAAATCGCTAGAAGGCTGGCCAAGCTTTCTAATTCTCCTTTTCTTAAGATAGAAGCCACCAAGTTTACCGAAGTAGGTTATGTAGGCCGGGACGTAGAATCCATGATAAGAGACCTGGTCCACATTGCCGTGGAAATGGTTCGCGAAGAAGAACAAAAACGGGTAGAAGAAAAAGCGACTTTTCTGGCTGAAGATAGGATTCTTGACCTTCTTTTACCACCCCCCTCTGATACTGATAGCGACGCTTTTGCTTCTACCAGGGAAAAATTTCGCGAAAAACTGCGCCGTGGCGAGCTTGACGACAAATTCGTTGAAATAGAGCTTGCCGGAAAACCCGCCCCTATGGTAGAAGTGCTTGCCGCTACCGGCCTTGAAGACCTAGAACAACAAATTCGGGATATGATGGGAAATCTCTTTCCCAGAAGGCCTAAACGTAAAAAGATGAAGGTAAAAGAGGCCCTTGAGCTTCTTAAACAGGAAGAAGCCAACCGTCTGGTGGATATGGACAAAGTGGCCAAAGAAGCTATCAGGCGAGTGGAAACAAGTGGCATTATCTTTATAGACGAAATAGACAAGATTGCCGCCCGCGCTGGTGGAGGTAGCACCCCTGATGTTTCACGCGAGGGTGTTCAGAGGGACCTGCTGCCCATTGTTGAAGGCACCACGGTAAATACCCGTTACGGCATGGTTCGCACTGATCACATACTGTTTATTGCCAGTGGTGCCTTCCATGTGGCCAAACCTTCAGATTTGATTCCTGAGCTTCAAGGACGTTTCCCCATCAGGGTAGAACTTGACCCCCTTACAGAAAAAGACTTTGTCCGCATTTTGACTGAACCAGAAAATGCCCTGATAAAACAATATAAAGCCTTACTTGAAACCGAAGGTGTAATACTTGAGTTTACACCTGAAGGCGTAGCTGAAATAGCCCGTATTGCCTACGAAGTAAATGAACGCACGGAAAACATTGGCGCAAGAAGGCTTTACACTGTGATGGAAAAACTCCTTGAAGACATTTCTTTTGAGGCCCCAGATGTAGCGCCGACTAAAATTGTTATAACCGCTGAATACGTAAGGGAAAAGTTAGCCAATGTAGCCCAGGACTTAGACTTGAGCCGTTTTATCCTGTAATTTATGTGGCCACGCCTTTACCCTTCGCCAGAAAAGAGCCCCAGGCTACTCTTTGCCGATAGGGAAGGTCGTATTTACGATCATCCTTATCTCTTAGCTATGGGGCTCTCTGGCTATGACGTGGTTTTACCTGAAAAAGAAGACTTTATTCCTTTACCTATAGGCAGTGCCCTTTACGTTTTGCCAGGGCGCTATCCTGTTGGTTATGACCCATATAAAGACGAGCCCGTTGTACTTAAAGAAAATCCTTTTAATCCGGGGGAGCCTGTTTTTGCGGTAGCGGCCTACCTGGCTCCAGCGCACACCCAAGTCTATCTTTGCCCCTATGTGGAAAGCACAGATAATTTACCGCCGCTTCCCCTGTTTTCATATGCTGCAGCAGGCTGGCATAAGGGCCGTTTCTGGGCCACAGCTTTTAGGTCGGACTTTGACCATCGTCAGGAAGTACGTTTTTTTGACGAAACACGCATTGAAAAGGCTGCGGAGAAAATTCTTAAACGCTTTTCTCATAATCGTTTTATCAAACATCTGATAGAAAACTGCGTCAGACGCTATCGCTGCCCTGCAGCCAGGAATTTTGTGTTAGGACGTCTTGAAGCTCCAGCTCCGTGTTCTCCTTCGTGCAACGCAAAGTGTATTGGTTGTCTCTCCTGGCAAACCAAAGAAGGCCCACATATAGCGCAGGAAAGGATTACCTTTGTACCTACGCCCGAAGAGATGGCCGAAGCCTTGATTCCACATCTAAAGACCGCCAGAAGGGCCATGGTCTCTTTTGGGCAAGGCTGTGAAGGGGAACCCTTGCTTCAGGCTAAATTAATAGAAAAAGCCATAAGGCTCATACGCCAGGCCACCAGGCGTGGCACCATAAACCTCAATACCAACGCCAGCCTACCTGATGAAATAGAAAGACTCCGCCTGGCCGGGCTTGACAGCATAAGAGTTAGTCTTTCAAGTGCTAGGGATAGCTATTACCACGCTTATTTTCGCCCTCAGGGTTATGACTTAAATCATGTTCGTGAAAGCATAAAACGCATGAAAAATCGCCATGGTTTTGTTTCTTTAAATCTTTTTATTTTTCCTGGCTTTACCGATGAAAAAGAAGAATTTGGAGCCCTTTGTGATATGGTATCTTTGGGAATTGATTTTATACAGCTCCGCAATCATGCTATAGACCCCCTGTGGTATTTAAAAAAGATAAAGTTTAAGGCTGGTAATGAATGTTTAGGTATAAAGAACCTGGTAAAAAAACTTGGCCAAAAGTTTCCCCGTCTGCGTTTTGGCTATTTCAATCCGCCTTTAAGGTAGCCCTTTTTCTTTTATTAATAGGGGCATTACAGAGTGTCATCGCCAGGCAACGTAGTCGTCGTGGCGATCTCAGCTCTCTTACTACCGTTCTAGATAGGGATTGTTTCGCCACTTCGTGGCTCGCAATGACTCCCCCAATTTGTTACTGTAAGGAGCGCGTAAGCGCGACGAAGCAGTCCCT
Organism: Thermodesulfatator autotrophicus; assembly: GCF_001642325.1. GTDB lineage: Bacteria > Desulfobacterota > Thermodesulfobacteria > Thermodesulfobacteriales > Thermodesulfatatoraceae > Thermodesulfatator > Thermodesulfatator autotrophicus. The sequence continues at coordinate 5,942 of NZ_LSFI01000022.1, forward strand.
GTCCCTAGCACTAGCGAAGGAATTTAGATTGCTTCGCTTCGCTCGCCATGACAGTGAAAAGGCTCGCCATAACATCCTCAAAATTATCATCTGTTTTGTGCTCCCATTACTAATAGCCGGGAAAGCCTTTGCTCTAGATAGGTTTGTCTGGGATAGCCATCATACCGTGGTGGGTGAAGTTAAAAAACACGTTATTTCTGATAATGAAACTTTGCTTGACATCGCCCGCTGGTATGACCTTGGCTACAATCAGATTATTTTAGCCAATCCTGAATACGACCCCTGGATACCGCCCGCAGGTAAAGAAGTCGTTATTCCAAGCCAATATGTTCTTCCCAGTGTAAAAACAGGTTTGGTGGTTAATCTTGCGGAAATGCGTCTATATTTCTTTACCAAGGAGGGGGATAAAAACGTAGTTTATACTGCCCCTATTGGTATTGGTACAGATGGCAAACTCACGGAGTTGGGCATTTATACCATTGTTCGCAAAAGGAAGAACCCTCCCTGGCATGTCCCCGAATCTATCAGGAAAGAAGAACCCGATTTACCTAAAGTTGTTCCTCCTGGCCCGGAAAACCCCTTGGGTACACGAGCTTTTTATTTGTCCCGGGGTTCTTACATGATTCACGGGACCAATAAACCCTGGGGAATAGGAAGACGGGTAAGCCACGGCTGTATGCGCTTGTATCCAGAAGATATTGAAGCCCTTTATCCATTAGTTCCTGTAGGCACTCCGGTAACAGTAATATACGAACCTTACAAATTAGGACTAAAGGGTAATAAAGTATATTTGCAAGTTTTTCCTGATTTTGAAAATAAAATTACCTCTTCTTTTGCAGAGATTATACGTTTATCCAACTTTTTAAAGAAAGAACAGAGCGGTAAAATAATCCTTTATTGGATGGAAATTAGGAAGTTTTTAGAGGAAAAAGACGGTATCCCCCATATAGTTGGTGAAATAAAAGGGATACCGCCTAACTAAAAATGACTATTTGGTAAGGCTTTTTTCAAACACGCGTTCAATTTTACTGGCCGCAGCATCAGCCTTAGCCGCAGCCTGAGCCGCTCTATTAGCCGCGGCATCAGCTCTCTGAGCAGCCATAGTAGCAGCCTGAGCAGCCGCTTCGGCCCTCTGGGCAGCAGCTTCTATGCGAGCAAGAGTTTCCTGGAGATTTTGGCACTGTGCAGCCGCCGCCTTTGCTTCTTCAGAAGCTTTGATGGCCTCCTGCATCAATGCCCTATCTTCATTAGTTACACAGGTGCCGCAACCAATAGGAGCCAAAAGTAGTGAAGCTAACCCTGCCATCCCAAGCCATTTTTTAAACCTTTTCATAAACGCCTCCTTTTTTTTATAAATTTATTTTCTCTAAGTTTTAATAGTCTTATATAAGTATAAGAGTTTCTTGGCAAGTAAAAATAGCTCTTTTAAAAAGATTATTCAGTCAAATATATCGGTCTACTATTAATCCTAAATATTTTAAGGTTATATCCTGCTGGCTTTTATATGCGTTTATTCCATATTTCCAGCAAACACTAGGTTTAAATGGATATATTTTAAGGCTAAATTTAGCCTGACCTTTTAAGGAAGAAGTACTAAGCGATAGATAACCTTTATTTGGATTATTATATACCGAAACTATAGGCCTTAGAAAAAAATTAGCCAATTTTAAAGCTCCCCTTCTTCCCCACCCGAAAAGTATAACAGAGGGTAACAAGATGAATATTTACTTCAACAAAATCCAAAATGTCATAAAAAATTATAGGCGTCAAGCTGGCCGAAAGGCTTCCTGGCAGAAAGAACGCCCTACGGTTGATAAAGTAAATATTTCACAGGAAGGGAAAAAGCTCTTGAACCAGATGGCCAGGCGTTTAAATAAACAGCAGGAGCCAGGGGTTGATAATATTAATAAAAATTTTAAGTTTAAGGAATTAAATGCCGAAAAAGAAATAGAGGAAATTAAAGAAATATCTCTGGAAGAAAAATCAAAACTTTTAGAGAGGGTCGTCGCCAAAATATTAAAGGCGAAAGGAGATAGTTAGCGATGAAGATAGAAAATCTTTACCAAAAATTTAATGTTCAGACGGAACAGATTAAACAAGCTCAAGAAATTAACCAGAAAAATACACCTCAAAACCAGCAACCTGCTGTAGAGCGTGACCGGGTAGAAATTTCTCAAACAGCCAAAGAACTCAAAAAAGTTGAATCAATAGTAAAGGCCTCCCCTGATATCCGTGCAGATAAAGTTAGGGCCATTAAGGAACAAATTGAAGCCGGCACTTATAAGGTAGATTCTAAAAAAATAGCCAACGCCATGTTGACAGACCTATTAAAAGATATAGCCTAAAAAACCATCCCCCTCCTCAATTTTTTAAAGGGAGGCGAGGCGCCTCCCTTTTTGTTTAGAATTACCAAAGTTCACTTCTCCCTAGATAACAATGAAGGCATAGTTAAAATTGTTATGGAGAACTCTCCACTCTGAACAAAGCGAATTAATCAGTTTTTTGATAATTGATTTATTTGCCGTTATACTGCCCCAAAAAATTATGGCAAGAAAAAAAATCCTCTTTATAAAACGCAAATTTAGCCCTTTCGGAGGGGCGGAGTTATATCTTAAGCGGGTTATCTCTTTTTTAAAAAGAGATTATGAAATAGCAGTTCTTTCAGAAAAATGGCCTGCTCAAGATGGCATAGAAATTTTTGTGCTTCCCAAAGCTAAATTGTTATCGGATCTGTTTTTTGCCTTACAAGCCAAAAATTTTTTAAAAAAGAAAGAATGTTTTGATTTGGTAGTGAGTTTTGATCGTACAATTTCCCAGGATATATACCGAGCTAGTGACGGATGTCACTTGAGATGGCTTAAACAAAGAAAACTTTTTGAAAATAAACTTAAGGTAAATTATTCTAAACACTTTAGACTGAAAAACAGAATAATATCATGGCTTGAAAAAAAGTGTTTACAAATCAGCAAAAAAATAATAGCTAATTCTAACATGGTTAAAAACGATTTTAATCACTTTTATGGTTCAGATATTTCTAACAAAACAATTGTTTGCTATAATGGAGTAAATCTATCTATTTTTTCGCCTATATCCTCTTCTCAAAAAGAATACTTTAAAAAGAAATTAAACCTGCCATCAATGACAGATATTTTATTGTTTATAGGCTCAGGATACAAAAGAAAAGGGCTAGATATAGTTTTAGATTACTTTGAAAAGTATAGCAATAAAAATCAATATCTAGTAGTAATAGGAAAAGAAAAGAGACTAATGACATATAAAAAAAGGATTTCTAGCAAGCTTCAGGATAAAGTTAGATTTTTAGGTCCTACAACCAATACAGTCATATACTATCAGTCTGCAGACTTATTTATATTACCAACCTATTATGATCCTTTTGCTAATACCACTTTAGAAGCCATGGCTTGTGGTCTTCCCGTTATTACCACACCATACAATGGTGCTTCAGAAATAATAAAAAATGGAAAAGAAGGATTTATTTTAGATAATAGTTCACATAAAGAGTTTAATAATAATTTAACAGAAGCTATATTTAAAATTAAAGATAGCTACAATTTTTTTAGCAGAAATAGTTATCAAAAGGCATGTCTTTTTGAACTAGAGAAACAGACAAATCTTTTTGTAAAGCAGCTAATATGATTTCTAAAAGAGAAGCCTTTTTATACATAATAAAGTTAATAAAACCCTACTGGTATCTAGTAGTTTTATCTATTTTATTTAGCAGCTTAGCCTCTCTGCTTTCAGGCGCCATAGCCTGGCTTATAAAGCCTCTATTTGACAAGATATTTTTGCCACAAAATTATAAATACTTAAAAATATTGCCCATAGCTGTAATATTTATATTTGTCACAAGGGCAACTGCAATTTTTTTACAAGCTTATTTTATGAAAAAGGTATCTTATGGTTTAGGAAAAAGCTTAAGGATAAAAATATATGAAAAGCTTTTGAAAGTCCCATTTTCTCATTTGTCTCAAAGGTCTTCTGGAGAAATGATATCTAGAATAATGAATGATACAGGAATTATAGAAACTACAGTAGGAGATATTTCAAGGACTTTCTTTTTGGAAGCTTTAACTGTCATTGTATTAATTATAATTTCTCTATATAGGTCCTGGCAATTAACTTTATTGACTTTTATTGTTTTCCCTATTTTATTTTTCCTATCTAATAAGATTGCCCAGAAAACTCATAAAAAAAGGCATAATCTTCAAGAGGAAATGGCAAACTTTACTCATTTTTTAAATGAAACATTAAATGGATTTAAAGAAGTTAAGGTTTATCAACAGGAAAACTTTTTACTCAAAAAATTTGACAAACTTTCTACAGAATTATACCTACTTTTTCTAAAATTAGTTAAATATAATGAAGGAAGCAAATGGATAGTTAGTTTTATGTCTGGTATTGCTGGAGCCCTAATCTTATTTTATGGGACATATTTAATTCAGAAAAATATTATTTCACCTGGAGATTTTTTTTCTTTATTTACTGCTATACTGATGATTTTTTCTCCTCTTAAAAAATTAGCTGCTGCGTATAATAGATTTCATGAATGTATTACAGGAATAGAACGTCTTGAGCAGATTTTTCAACTTCCCGAAGAAAAAAGTGGATCTATTGAAATAAAAAACTTTAAAAAAGATATTTGTTATAAAGATGTTTTTTTTAAATATCCAGGATCTTCTAAGATAGTTCTTAAAGATATAAATTTAAAAATTCCAAAAGGTTATATGGTAGCTATAATAGGCAAGAGTGGATCCGGAAAAAGTACTTTAGTTTCTCTGTTACCAAGATTTTATGACCCACTTAAAGGTATAATAACTATTGATGGAATTGACATAAAAATTTTAGACTTAAAAAGCTTAAGAGAACTTATAGCTATAGTCCCACAAGAAACTACAATTTTTAACCTGACTATTGCAGAAAATATATCATTTGGAAAACCAAATGCTACCATGGAAGAAATAATAGAAGCAGCTAAAAAAGCATACGCACATGAGTTTATCGTTAAGTTACCTGACGGATATAATACAGTTATTGGCAAAAAAGGGTTTAGTCTTTCTGGAGGACAAAAACAAAGAATAGCTATTGCCAGAGCCATATTAAAAAATCCTCCTATATTAATACTTGACGAAGCTACAAGTCATTTAGATACAATATCAGAAAAATTTGTCCAAAAAGCCATTGAAAATCTTATGCAAGGAAAAACTACTATTATAGTAGCCCACAGGTATAATACAATAAAAAGAGCAGATATTATTGTAGTTATGAATAAAGGAAAAATAGAAGCAATTGGTACTCATGAAGAACTGAAAAAAACATGTAAAAAATATCAAGAATTATATCAAAGTTTGATCTAAATGAATCAAAAATTATCTATAGTAATGATAACAAAAGATAGTGAAAAATATTTAGAACAAAGCTTATCTTCTTGTAAGTTCGCTGATGAAATTATAATTGTAGATTCTGGCTCAAAAGATAAGACTAAAAAAATTGCAGAAAAATTTGGAGTAAAATTTTTCTATTATGAATGGCAGGGTTTTGCTAAACAAAAACAATTAGCGGTAAATTTAGCCAAAAATGATTGGATATTTATTTTAGATAGTGACGAAATTATTACAGATAAATTAAGAGAAGAAGTTCTAAGTATTTTGGAAAATCCTTTTAAAAAAGGATATCTTGTTCCAAGATTAAACTATTTTTTCGGTAAACCAATCAAGAGATGTGGTTTGTATCCAGACTATTCATTAAGATTATTTGACAAAAATTATGGTAAACTTTCAAATTCTATCGTACATGAAAGAGTATTAATTAACGGCCCTGTTGGGAAACTGAAGAATTACCTTATTCATTATGCTTATGAAAGTATTGAAGAATTTATTAACAAGCAAAATAGATATTCTACTTTAGGAGCTAAACCAAATAAAATAAAAGCTATATTCTCTCCTGCTTGGACTTTTTTTAAGCTTTACTTTTTAAAGTTAGGTATTTTAGAAGGTTGGAGAGGCTTTTTAATATCAACTCTTTATAGTCAATATACCTTCTGGAAACATATAAAAACTCAGGAAACTAAAGAAAGATAGACTTCTTCTATCTGATCTATCATAGAATTTAGGCTATATTTTTTAGAAACTAAATTATAGCCATTTTCTGCCATTATTCTGGCTAAATCAGGATTTTCATAGAAATTTATAATAGCTTTAGCTAAAGAGTCTATATCTTTTGGAGGAATTAATATCCCTGTTTTTTGATTTTTAATAACCTCTCCTATACTTCCTGTATCACAGGCAATTACAGGTTTTTTCATCGCTAGCGCCTGTAATATAGTTTGAGGAACTCCTTCGTGACCAGTAGAAGGATGCACTAAAATATCAAATGAAGCTATAAGTTCAGGAATATCTTCTCTATAACCTAAAAAAATTACATATTTTTCTAATTTCAGTTCTTCACATAGGTTTTCTAAATTTTTTCTTTGAGGGCCATCTCCTACAATATAAAGTTTAAGATCAGGAATAAAAGATAAAATTTTAGGTATAGCTTTTATTAGATATTTATGCCCTTTCCAGCTTCTCAATACTGATACTGTTCCAATGATAAAAGAATCTTCTTTAAGTAAAGGGTTTACTTTATTAAAATTAAATTTTTTTAAATCAACACCTGTAGGAATAGAAACAATTTTTTCGGGATTAAATTTATTATAAGAAATCATTTTTTGGCGGATAGCTTCACCAGTAGTAATAATTTTATCTGGCAAAATATCATAAATTAGTTTTGTAGAAGGATTACGTCCGATATCTGTTGAAAGATGTCTGGTTCTAACTAACTTGAACTTAGGATAAAGTAATTTAGCTATCCCTCCCATCCAGGAATCCCAGCTACTATGAGTATTTAAAATATTAATTTTTTCGTTTATAATTATTTTCATAAGTTGATAAATATTAGCTAAATTTCTCTTTTTGAAAGGAAGATTAAAAACCGGAATCTTTTGCTTTTTTGCTTGATTGAATATAGGTGAATCTTCAGGAGCAGCTAAAGCTACCCAATAGCCTCTGTCTATTAATCCTTGTATTTCTACAATTATTCTGCGCTCCTGACCACCCCAGCCATATGCTGATTCGGTATGTAAAATTTTACTTCTTTTATTGGTTGTCATTTTCTAATATAGTTTTTAAAAAATTATAAATATTTTTAGCTCTATTTTCGTACGTAAAATTTTTGGCGGTAGCATAAGCATTTTGACTTATCTCTAATAGTTTTTCTGGAGACATATTTATCACTTTTTTTATTACTTCAACTAAAGAGCTAATATCTCCTGTTTTGAATAAGAAACCATTTTTCCCATCAATAATAATTTCTTTAACTGCAGGAATATCTGCAGCAATTACTACATTAGAAGTAATCATATAATCCAGAAGTTTTAATGGAAAAGTAAAAAAGTTGTAAACAGACCTGCTATTAGTTAAAAATGCAATTTTACTTTCCTTTAGCAAGACTTTTTTTATTTCATAAGGAGGTCTATAGCCTAAAAACTTTATGTTTTTTATACCTTGCTTTTTAGCAAAATTAGAAAGCTCTACAATCCGAGAATAAGACCCCCCTATAATTACTAAATTAATTGTCGGGAAACTTTTCATAGTAAGGATAAGATCTTCTATTCCTTTCCATTTAAAGAGGTTCCCGCAATAATAAAACTTTTCAATTATTGAAAAATCTTTCTTCTGATAAGGACATTTGAAAGAATTGGAAAGATAAATTATTTTTTGAAAACTGGATAGGTTTTTAAAAGTTTTATGAAATTGTTTTTGTAGAGTTTTATTTATAAAAACTATTCCATTCACTTTTGAGTAAACATAAGATTCAAGTTTTTTTAATTGTGAGATTTTTTTTAATTTATCAGGACTTTCTTCTTCCAAAGCTTTAAAAAAAATTTCGTGAGCTTCAAAAATAACTTTTTGATTAGGGGCTTTGTTATTAACTAAAAACTTTGCAATTTTCAAATGTCTAACGTAAAAAAAATCAAAATAAGCAATATGTTTTTTTAAAAAATGATTAAAAATCTTATTGCTTCTGATTTTCCAGATATTAGCTGGAATATATTTGATATTAACATTATTTAAGTCAACACCATAAAATTTTTCCAATTCTTTTTTATTCAGAGATTCCTTAGGTATAAAGAGAGTAATATTCATTAACCTGGAAAGGGCAACACAAGTGTTCAGATAAGAAATACTTCTTGCTTTTTTAAGAGGTAGTTTTTCGGGAAAAATCATTGCTACCTTCATAAGAAGGTCCTAACACCACAAGGATAAAGACTAATAAAACAAATTCTGTCAACTTAATTGTTTCAACTAAACCACGAAAGCAAACACTAGATATTATACAAGAAAATATTGAAAAAGATATCAAACTCTCTAATTTATTAGCTGACAATGCACTTTTAAAAGAAAATTTTAATGCGAGACAAATCAAAACTATAAAGACCATAAATCCTAAAATTCCCTGTCTAATAATTGTTTGTATAAAAATGCCTTCATCTGAATGATAGACAAATCTTTTCTCTTTGGCGCTATAATGACCATGAATTTTGGGAACATTATGTTTGTCTAAAAAGTCAAAATAAAGCCTACGTCCATACCCTAACCCAAAAAATGGATGTTCTTTAAAAATAACAGGAAATCTAGTTTTTATAATTACATCTCTTCCATTAGGAGAGAATCCTCTTTTTAAAGCAGCTTGAACTTTTGGATGAAAAGAAGTTGCTATTCCAAAAACACTCAACAAAAAAGCAATCAAAAGCAAAGAAATTGTTATTAACTTTAAATTAAGATATCCTCTTTCTTTTAATGAGAGATACACTAAAAATATTGTCCATAAAAAATAGACTATAAAAAGGGACACATAACCACCTCTTGCTCCTGTTAAAATCATAAAAGTCGTCCCAAAAATAAGATTTATAAAAATAAAAATACGAAGATAAATATTTTTAAAATACCAAAAACAGGCCAGTGAAAATGATATTAAGATAGGAAGAATAAAAGAATAATTTCTGTCAATAATGAAGTGAGGAGAGAAAATATCTAAAGTTTTACACTGTATTGCAGCCTTATGATAGAAATGTATATTATTAAAAAAAAGAGACATAAAAAAAGAAAATAAGATGGTTTTTAAAAGAAGAATTTTTTTACGACAAACTATTATCCCCAGGCCTAAAGCTAAGGAAACCCAAAAATCTTTTTTTATCCACTTAAAAGAATAAAGAGGATCCTCAGAAAGAAGAGCCGAAACAAATAGAGACAAAAAAAAGAAAAACAATACAACTATTAATTTGCGATTTATTTGTAATTGTTTAAGGCCAAGAAGATAAACTTGTAAAAAAAATAAAATATAAAGACAGATAGCACTAATTGTACGAGGTGTCATTAAAAATTCACTAACAAGAGAGATAATACCCGTAAAAACAAAAAAACATATTAAATGATCTATACTTATTCGTTGAATTTTATTTCTCATCATAAGCTTTTTCTAAAGCTACTGCTACATGTTTCCATGTAAAACGGGTTTTTACTAAAGCCAATGCATTTTTTGTTATTTTGTTTCTTTTTTCAGAATTTTCAAAATATCAGGTCTAATTTTTTTAAAATTTTTAAAATTCTATCATCATAAGAATAAACATCCCAGCCTAAAAATTTTTGGAAGATTCTTTTGTAAAGTCTCCCAAAGTTAATTCTGTAAAAAAATATGCCATCTTTAAACTCTCTCTCAGGCAAAAACTCAGAACCTATAGAAATGACATGAGCCTGATATTTTATGAGTCTTTTGCAAACTTCGTAAATCCAGGTTTCTACAGCTGCTCCTTTTATAGGAGGAACAGGATGCCAAGGCCCTGCAATCATTACAACTTTTTTCATCTTTTTTCTCTAATCCTTTCTTCTAAGGTGTTTAACAATCTCTTTCCTAAAATTTGCCAACTATAATTTTCTTTTACAAACCTGCGAGGATTATTTTTAAAAATGTTTTTACATTTAAAAACAGTTTGAATTTTTTCTGTTAAATCTTTTAAATTTCCTTTTTCAAAAAGAAAGCCATTAAATCCATCTTCTATAAGTTCTTTTATGCCTCCGCTTGTACTTCCCACCACAGGCAGTCCACAGGCCATAGCTTCTATCACTGTAATTCCAAAAGCCTCGTGCCCAACGCTTGGCTGGACGAATACATCTCCAATAGAATAAAAACGAGGAAGCTCGTTGTGTTCCTTGGCTCCGAGAAAAAATACCCGCTTCTCTACACCAAGAGATTTAGCAAGAAGCTTTAAATCTTTTAAATAAGGCCCGTCTCCTATAAGCACATATACATATTCTGAAGGAAGATTTTTAAGAGCTTTTATTACCAGCTGATACCCCTTCCAGCCAACTATTCTTCCCACACTTAAAAGCACCTTTTTTTCTTCAATTTTAAAATTCTCTCTAAGCCGTTTTCTTTCTTCTTTATAGGGCTTAAATTTATTAACATCTACTCCGTTTGGAATTATTATCGCCTCTTTTCTATAGCGTTTTTTCAGAAGCCTTGCATTTTCTTTACTTACAGAAATAACTAAATCCACGCTTTTTAAAAAAAATCTGTCAAAATGCCAAAAATCTTCTCCTCCAGAAATAAATACAGTAAGGCATTTAGGATTCCTTTTTTTTACAAAGTAAGTTGCCACAAAGTCAAAAGGCTTAAAAATTAGTAGTACATCAAAGAAAGAATTTTCTAAATACAATTTAGAACTTTTTAAAAAGCTTAGTCTTTCCAGGAGTTTTCTAAAACGATTTCCAAAATCAGGAAATTTTTCACGAGGTTTAAAGGGAAAGGTCTTTAAATTTAGCTGTGAATACTTAATAATAGTGCCGTTTCCAGAGATAAGTTCAACTTCTACGCCAAGTTCTTTCAAAGTCTTTGCCATTTCCCAGCAATATGTCTCTATACCTCCTATTCTATTGGTAGTAGTAACATTATAAAATGTTAATCTCATTTCTTTATTTTTAGTACCTCTTCTATTTGTTTTAGTACCTCTTGAGGAGAAATAGATTCCATAGGTGTTTGAGGTCTTTTTTTCTTTTTTAAATGGCTATATTTTAAGCCTTCGCTTCTAGAAATAACTTTATGAAGCTCTAAATCTTGATAAGGGCCATTATAAATGGGATTAGTCAATGCAAAAAGAGAAACAGTAGGTACTTTAAGAGCAATAGCCAAATGAAGAATACCAGTATCAGGAGTAATCAAAACATCTAGTTTTTTTAATAAATAAGGTAGTTCTTTAAGAGAGGTTTTACCTATAAAGTTTAAAAAGTTTTTATATGGATAAAATCTCTCAAAAATTTTCCCTAGTTTTTTTTCATTTTTACTACCAATTAATACAAAGAAATAATTTCCTCTTATAGATAAGTTCTTAGCAAGTTGTACAAAATGCTCAATAGGCCACGTTTTTGCCATATAAGATGCTCCGAGTTGAAATCCAATAACTCTGCTTTCAGAAGATAATATTGAAAAGCTTGTGTTTATTTTTTCTTTGATACTTAAATCTAAAAGAGGTTCTAATTCCATTTCTTTTGTAATCTTTTTTCCTCCAATAGCCTTTACTAAGGCAAGTCTTGTTTCTATAGCATGAGTATTTACATCAAAATCTTTAAAAGATAAATAATTGATATATTTTGAATTAAGACGAGATTTTAAAATAAAATTTACTTCACTTAACATACAAAGAAGAATATCTTCGGGATAATTTCCGTGAAAAATAAGAGCAACTTTCGCATTTTCTTCTCTAAGATTTCTTCCCAATGAAAAAATATTTAAAATACCTTTCTTAAAATTATACAATTTATCAATGTAGGGAAAGCTTTCAAAAAGCGGAACCCATTTGTGATTAATTACTGCAATTAATTCAGAGTTAGGAAAGGATAGTTTCAAGCTTTTTATAGCAGGGATAGAGAAAAGGGTATCCCCAAGAGCAGTAATAGAAAACACTAGAAACTTTTTGGGAGGTTCTTTTAGCTTTTCAAGAGGATAGACTTTAAAGTCTTTCCTTGTTTTTAGATATAGTTCTAAAAAGCGTTGATATAAACCCATAATTACAAAATTTCCAAAAGATAATTCTTCAAATGATTGATAACTTTTTCTGGAGAAAGGCTTGTTAAACATCTGGGATTTTTAAGATCACACTTACAAAGGACCTTTTTACCTCCACAAGGAATACAATCCCAGTCCATTTGAATCACGAGGTGTTTCCCCCATTTTTGGGTGCCTCTTTTTTTATAGGGAGATGACCAATCGGTATGAGAAAGTCCATTTTCCCAAGGGCCCCAATTGTGTTTTCCTGTAGGACCAAAAAGAGCTATTACTGGCTTATCTAAAGCTGCTGCCATGTGCATAGGAGCAGTGTCTATTCCAAAAAATAAATCACTATGAAATAATATTCCTCCTAATAATTCTAAAGATATTTTACCAGAAAGATTTATTAAGCCTTTACTATTAGAAACGTGAGTTAAAATTTCATTTACAAAATCAACTTCTCGTTTCTGTTTCCCTGAAGTAATTATAACTCTAATCCCTTCTTTTAAAAAGAAATCAATTATTTTAGCATTGAAATCTGGTCTCCAACATTTTAAAAACCAGTTTGCTACTGGATGCAAACAAACTACTTTATCTTTTTTACTAATTCCTTGACCCTCAAGAATAGAAAAAGACTTTTCTTTAATCTCATCAGTCAAATATAAATTTGGCTTAATATTACTATTAAAGATATCATTAAGCCTAAAAGCTTTATTAGTAAGCCATAAATCTTGTAAAACAGTATGTGTATCTGGTATTTGATAATAACTATCAAAAATTCTATTTTTCCAATCTTTATTGGTTTTTAAACCAACCTTATATTTTCCCTTAGCCAAAAGACTATAAAATGTGCTCCTATCACCAGCAGAATAAGAAATTACTAAATCAAATTTATTTTTATACCACGTTTTAATAAACTGCCATTCGCCTTTAATACGGCGGACTAAAGACAATTTTTTCAAAGAACGGTCATAAGCTATTAGATGGTCTATATAAGGAGCATGGCGCAAAACAGGGGCAGTAAAATCATTTACCAAAACAGTCAGTTCTGCCTTAGGGAAAGTCTCTTTTATAAATCGCAAACTGGGCTCAAGTAAAAGGACATCACCTATTTGTTTGAATTTTATAGCTAGGATTTTCATTAAGGCCTTTAAGTAAAAATAGTTTTGCTTTGCTCGTAATAATACTTTTCTTTTTGTCATTGAGGGGAAGTTTAAAAAACTGACAAAGCAATCTAAACACACATATTTTAAAATACCTAAAATGAGGGTGGAAGGAATTTTTTGGCGGCCCCACGGGGACTCGAACCCCGGTCTCTGGCGTGAGAGGCCAGTATCCTAGGCCACTAGACGATGGGGCCGTAACATTCCTAAAGTTAGCCAGCCTTAAGAGACCTGTCAAGAAACGGCCTCCTTAGTAGATTTCTCTGACGTATTGGCCATTTTTAAGTGATAGGCCCTTATGAACTGGTCTATATCTCCGTCAAGCACAGCTTCCACATTACCTACTTCCACGCCTGTGCGGTGGTCCTTAATAAGGCGGTAAGGTTGTAACACGTAAGAGCGTATCTGGCTACCCCAGGCAATTTCTTTTTTCTCGCCGTAAAGTTTCTGGCGTTCTTCTTCCTTCTTGCGGCGCTCAAGTTCATAAAGCCTGGCCTTTAAAATAGCCATGGCAATGGCCTTATTGCGATGCTGTGAACGCTCGTTCTGGCATTGCACCACAATCCCCGTGGGCAGGTGGGTAATGCGCACGGCACTTTCGGTTTTGTTTACGTGCTGGCCGCCGTGGCCACTGGCACGCATGGTTTCTATCTTTAAGTCCTCAGGCCTTATCTCTATCTGAATGTCCTCTTCTATCTCAGGGATTACTGAAACCGAAGCAAAAGAAGTATGACGCCTTCCACTGGCGTCAAAGGGAGAAATCCTTACCAGGCGATGGATTCCTGACTCTGCTTTAAGGTGTCCATAAGCGTAAGGGCCTTCTACGATAAAAGTTACGGACTTAATGCCTGCCTCTTCTCCAGGGAGAATATCTATTATTCTGGTTTTAAAGCCTTTTTTCTCAGCCCAGCGAAGGTACATGCGTAAAAGCATCTCAACCCAGTCTTGGGCTTCAGTGCCACCAGCTCCGGCGTGTATGGTAACTATGGCATTTGAAGAATCGTGAGAGCCGGAAAGAAAAAGTTTTACCTCTTCGTCTTCTATGGCCGAAGCAAGATTTTTAAGACGCTTTTGCACTTCTTTCAAAGTCTCTTCGTCATTTTCTTCAATGGCTAGCTCAAAAAGAATTTTTACATCTTCAAAATCTTGTTCAAGCCTCTCCCAGGCAGATAAAAGGTCTTCCAGGCGGGCTCGCTCTCTTAAAACTTCTCTGGCATCTTCACGATCCCAGAATCCCTCTTTAACCAATTCTTTTTCTAACTTTTTAAGGCGCTCTCTCTTCCCAGCAGGATCAAAGGCACCTCCTTAAGCTTGATATACGCTCAGAAAGCCTTTCAATCTGCATTTTTATCTCTGCCGGGTTAAGAGTCATTAACCCTGGTTTGGCTTCTATTACTCTTTTTTTCATTTCCTCCTCCCCCACCAGTTTTTGATAATTAAAAGCAAAATGCTAAAAGCACAGGTAATAGGCCACCAATCACCATATTTAGTATAACAACTTTTATCAGGTAAATGTTTGACTACTACTGTAGGATACGCCTCTTTTTCGAGGGGAGTTTGAAGTATAATGCGGCCGTGGGGATCTATCAAGCCACTAATTCCGGTATTAGCTACTCTTACTAAATATCGCCTGTTTTCCACCGCTCGGAAAACCGCCTGAGCAAAATGCTGATAAGGCCCAGCGCTGGTACGGAACCAGGCATCGTTAGTAGCCACCAGAAGCGCTGTGGCGCCTTTTAACACCTGCTCACGAGCTAAATCCGGGAACACACTTTCAAAGCAAACCAAGCCCCCAAAGGACTTCTCAGGTTCTAGCGCTAGAGGAGCATGATTTGGACCAGGGCTATAGCCTCCGGCAGCCACGGCAAAAGTTCGCAAAAAGGGAAAAGTGTCCTCAAAGGGAACAAACTCACCGAAAGGCACAAGCCTCTGCTTATCGTAAATGGCTTTTATCTGGCCCTTCGGATCAATTAAAAAAAGGCTGTTAAAGACTTTATACTTATCGCCCTCTCGTTCTAAGCGAGGGGCTCCCAAAATTAAATAGACTTTGTTAGCAGAAACCCAGCGGGTTATTTTTTCGCTGAGTTCTTTTTCAAAACCAAAGAAAAAGGGTAAAGCTGTTTCAGGCCATATTATTACCTCTGGCTTTTCCTGAAGAACTTTTTGTGAAAGCCTTAAATACTTTTTAAGGCTTTCAATTTTTGATGGAGGTGTCCATTTAGACTCCTGCGGAATATTACCCTGAATAAGGGCTACTTTTTGAGATGGGCCAGAATATTCAAAATTAAGGGCTTTAGCTCCGTATAAGTAAGCCCCAAGCAGAACCAGTAAGCCTAAAGCCAGGGTATTGCGGGCCTTTATTTGTTCTGAAATAAAAGCAAAACAAACGTAGTTAATGAGATAAAGCACAAAGGAAACAGCGTAAACTCCGCCAATAGAGGCAATTTGAATAAGAAAGAGATTTTTGTATTGAGTGGCCCCCAAAAAACCCCAGGGAAAAGCAAAAGGCACTTTTACTCGTAAAAACTCAAAGACAGTAAAAAGAGCCGCCCAGAAAAAGGCATTTAGGGGCCCTGGGCGAAACAAACCAAGTTTATCAGAGAGCCAGAAGGGAATAGCCAGATACAAAGCAAGATACGCAGCCAGTAAGGAAAGTGTCCCCACCGCAGCTAAAAAAGGGAGCCCTCCGAAATCAGTCATTACATTTATAAGCCAGTAAAAAAGGCCAAAAAAATAGATAAAACCAGTTAAAAAACCGAGTCTAAAAGGCTGGCGGGAAATCTTTATGGCCTCAAGGGTGAATGCCAGAGCAAAAAAGGCTAAAAAAGAAAAGTCAACTTTAGGGTGAGCCAGAAAAAGTAAAATTCCAGAAATTATGGCTAAAAAGTAAGGCCACATTAAAAATCTTTCCTGAAGCGTATTTTTTTTATTCGTCTTTCGTCAGCTGAAAGAATTTCCACCTGAAATCCATCAAAGCGAAATCTTTCTCCCTTTTCAGGTATACGACCGGTGTGATTAATTATAAAGCCAGAAATAGTCTCGTAAGGCCCACGCGGAAGCTTTATTTTCAAAATTCTTTCAACGTCGTCTATCTTAACTAAACCATCAGCTATGTACCAGCCTTCCTGGTCTCTAGGAAAAACCGGGGTTTCTTCTCCGAGGATTTCTTCAAACAAATCAATGAGGGTAACAAGGCCTACAATAACGCCGCTTTCATCAATCACCAAGGCAAACTGCTCTTTGCGTCTCCTGAATTCAGTCAAAAGGTCAATTAACTTGAGATTTTCGGGAATAATGTAAGGTTCTCTTAAAAACTCTTTAATACTCGGAGCATCATCATTTTTACATAACCGAAACAAATCTTTTAAGTGAACTATGCCTACAATCTGGTCAAGGTCTTTTTCATAAACCGGATAGCGGTTGTGGGGTTTTTTAAAAACGGTTTCTATTATTTTTTCAAAATCAGAATTAAGCTCAAAGGCCACTATGTCCTTACGAGGAACCATGACTTCTCGTATGGGGATATTACGAATTTCGAGTATGTTGATAATCATTTCCCCTTCTTCAGGGGAAAGAAGCCCTTTATCTTCTCCTTCTTCTATTAGTTCTGTTATTTCTTCGGTAAATTCTCTGGCTTCTTCCTGAGGGGATTTCTTGAAAATTTCTTTTATAGCCTTGAGAACTGATGGCTTTTCCTCGGACAAGAAAAACCTCCTTACGTTTTTTACTTTAATTTAATCTTATTTGGCGGGGCCAAAAGGCTTTTTCCTAAAAGTGTACCTAAAACAGCTAGAAAAATAGTGGTAGCATCGGCATACCGACTAACTATAAAAAGCTGGCCAACCTCCGCTATAAAAGAAAGCAAAATAGCCCCCACAAGAGAACCCTGGATAAGCCCCCAAAAAACGAAACAAAAAAGCTCTCTAAAAAGAGAGAAAATAGCAGCAAAAGAGACATTGTCATAAAAATATTTAAAAGGAATTAAGGCTTCCATCTTGAATGAAGGGTGACGCCAAAGAAAAGGTGCCCAGGCCTCAAGAAGATAGGAAAGAGCAAAAGTCCAGATATAAAAACCTCTTCGTTTAAAGAAAGTAATAAAAAAATTTGCCAAAACTAAACGCAAAAAGGACTTAACAGGATTTATAACTATACTTACCACTAAAAACCTGAAACCTTCTAGCAGAGACCAAAAAAGTAAGAGATAGGTCCAGGAAAATCTTTTAAACGCGTAGCTTATAAAAAAAGACGAAAGAAAAATATTGGTAAAGCTAAAATCCCAGGAAAGAGTTTTTATTTTGTGTTTTAAGTCTCCAATATCAAGAGAAGGTAAAAAAGGCTCACATAAAAGATAAAAGGCCATAAACATGGCAAAGTATTCATCAAGGCTAAACCTGGAATTTTTAGGTAAAGTCAAAAAAGGGGCCACTAAAAAACCAGCTATTGCTCCCAAGGTATTTGAGGCCACATCAATAAGAGTGGCAATTCTTTCCGGCAAAAATTGTTGAAAAAATTCAAGAGTAAAAGAAAATATAGAGGCAAAAAACAGTAAAGTTACCCCTGAAAGCCATTTATTACGAACCCGAGCAGCATAAAACCAAAAATAACCTACAGGGAAAAATAGCAAAAAATTACTAAAAATATCAGGTAGCGAATGATGCTTTCGGCTCGAGAAAAAAATTTCAAGCTCTAGTTCGCTAATTTTTTCAGAAAAAACAAAAGGGTACAAAGTTAAATAGACGATAATGGGTAAAGAAATTAGTAAAAAAAGTGTAGCCGTTTTCCTGTTCAAAGGTAGCTCCTAATTTTAGTTTTGGTAAAGTTAAAGCATGATTCTTTTTAGATATCTAAGCCTTGAACTCTGGAAAAGTTTTTTCCTGACCCTTTTTAGCCTTACTTCTCTTTTGCTCCTGGCCAGGTTCATAAGTTTATTAGTTAAGTTAGCAGAAGAAAACCTTACCGCTAAAGACTATTTAAAACTTATAAGCTTTTTTATTCCCTTTTTTTTGGCCTATCTTTTACCTTTGGCCGCTCTTATGGCTTCTATTTTCCTTTTTATGAGGCTTGTTCAGGATAAAGAATTGCTGGCTTTAGAAAGCCTTGGTCTTTCTTTTGAAAGGCTTATGCGGCCGGTTCTAGTGTTCTCTATAGCTACTTTGTTGCTGTCTTATTTTGTTACCCTTGCCTATCTCCCCTGGAGCAAACACGCTTACCGGACTTTTCTTTTTGAACTCACCAAGAGAAAGATAGAAAAAGGCATACCTGCCAGAGCTTTTGTCCCTATTACTCCTGGAATCACTCTGTTTGTCAAAGATTCTTGGAAGAAAGGACAAAATTTTGCGGTAGCCTTTATTATTGATGAAACCCAAAGCAATAAAAAAGGACTAATATTCGCCCGTAAAGGAAACTTTCACTTTAAAAAAGGCTCTATAGAATTAACCCTTAACGAAGGTAGTCTTCATATAGTCAATAAAGACTTTTCTTCTATCCAGGAAATTCAATTCAAGACTTATATTTATCGCACCCAAGTTAAGGAATTGAACCAAAAAAGAACACCCAGCCGAGGAGAAATGGGCCTTAAAGAATTAAAAAGTAAAGCCTTATCACTTCCAGAAGGAGACGATAAACAAGTAAAATATTTAGTTGAATATTATAGAAGGCTTTCTTTTCCCTGGGCGGCCTTCTTTTTGCCACTTATAGGCTCCTATCTTGGAGCAATGATAAAAACTTCAGGAAGAGTCACAGGAGGTGTAATTGCTATCGTTTTATATCTTGGATATTATTTCTCACAGTCTATAGGTGTCAGCTTAGCGGAAAGTAAAATTTTACCACCTCAATTAGCCATGAATATTCCTAATGTTTTATTGGTTTTAATATTAATTTTCTTTTTCTATTTAACAAAGAAGCAAATAATAAGGCCACACTAAATGAAGATATATATCAACTATCTTCTAAAGCCCTACTTAATTATCAATTTATTAACCTTTCCTCTTTTTGTTGGAATTTACTCTTTAATAGAGTTTTTTGATAAGCTTGACAATGTAGTCCGAGCTAAAGTTTCAATTTATATATTAGCTGAATATGTTGCTTTAAAATTACCTGAAGTTCTTTTTAACCTATGGCCACTTTGCTTAACATTGGCAGGAATTTTAGCTTTTGCTTTCTTATCCAGAGGGAATGAACTACTTGCTTTTAGAACATTAGGATTTTCCGCATCTAGACTACTTTTTCCATTTGTAGTTTTTTCTTTGGCTCTTTCTTTTCTTTTCATTATTATTTCAGATAACATTATGCCTCAAACTACTTATCAGGCATTATTCCTCTGGGAGACCAAAGTCAAAAAAAGAAGCCCAGAAGGGGTAATAATAAAAGGCAAACTTCACTTTAAGGGGGCTGATTCTTTTTTTATTGGCCAGATTATTTCTTCGTCTGTTACCTATGTAAGAGATGTTGTCTATGCCAAAGTAGATAAAGAAGGTCTCCCTTTACGCATTGTCTGGGCCAAAGAAGCTTTTTTTGAAAGAGGCCGCTGGATTTTTAAAAATGGCGTCATAAAAGAAAAAAAAGAAAACTTCACACCCAGGTGGTTCAAAGAATATTCCCTGGTGCTTGAGTTTGACCCAGAAACGGTGATGCTGGTTAAACGCACTCCGCGTTTTCACACATTACCAGAACTTTGGGAACAGCGGGCCTTTCTAGAACAGGCAGGGCTTCCTGCTATTCTTACAGAAAGCGAAATAGCTTATCGTCTTTGCTATCCTCTCCTATCCGTGCCTTTGTTCCTGTTTTCACTTCCATGGCTTATGAAACAACACGGCCGCGCCTCTTTAGGTAAAGGCCTTGGCTTGAGCCTCTTTTTTATGGCCACAGGACTTCTCGTTTTTATGCTCTTTAAATACACTGGAGACAAAGGGCTCATTTCACCCTTTATAGCCCAAGCTTTAGGCCTTGTTTTTCTGGCTTTTTCGGGCTTGACTTTATTCAGAGTTTTCAGGGTATAAATTATGCTAAATATAGGCCTTGTTTCTTATTTAAATACCGCTCCGCTTATCTGGGGCCTTGAAAAAAGGGCCTCCTGGCAAATATTTGAAGGGCATCCCACTGAGCTGAATTTTAATCTGGCCAGCGGCAAACTAGATATGGCCCTTATATCCTCTTTTGAGTACGCCTTAAACGCCGAAAAATATCTCCTTTTGCCAGATATTTCTATCTCAGCCACCGGGCGGGTGGGAAGTGTTATTCTCTTTACTCGCCTGCCATTTGAAAAGCTTTCCAGCCAGGAGATAGTGCTCACCAGAGCTAGTGCCACCTCGGTGGCTTTACTCAAACTTTTACTTGAAGACTTTTGCGCTCTAAGACCTGTTTACCGTACCGGCACCTATGAAGAAAGTCTCAAGTCCTCGGCCTATCTTGCCATTGGGGACGAAGCCCTTGTTCTCCGGGGCCGAAATAACTTTATAGAAAGCCACGACCTGGCAGCCCTCTGGATGGAGCATACAAGACTTCCCTTTGTTTTTGCCGTTTTTGCTATCAGAAAAGAAGCCTGGCAGAGTAAAAGAAAAGAAATTATTGCCTTTGCTAGAGAGCTTTACTTTTCTCGAGCCAAGGGAGCAGCGGCTCTGTGCCAGATCGCCAGCTCTTGCCAGAGGCTTACCACTCTTGGCAAAGACGAATGCCTGGTTTACCTGAAAGGTATTGAATATGATCTCTCAGGCTTAAAACAGGAGGCCTTGCGTGTATTTTTCAGGCACCTGGCAAGGCGCAGGGAAATCCCCAGGCTTCCTGAACTTAAATTTGTGGAGCTTACATGATTAACGCCCTTTCCGTTGACGTAGAAGAATATTTTCAGGTAGTGGCCTTTGCCCAGGTAGTAAAACCTGAGGACTGGAATAAATTTCCCTCGCGGGTTGAAAAAAACACCAGGCTAATCCTGGACATACTGGCCCAAAAAGGCGTTAAAGCCACGTTTTTTTGCCTGGCCTGGGTGGCCAGGAAATATCCTGGGCTTATCAGACAAATAGCCGAAGCAGGCCATGAAATCGCTTCTCATGGCGTGAGCCACAAACCCCTTTTTGACCTCACCCCTAAAAAATTTCGCGAAGAAGCCCGGGAAAGCAAAAAAATCCTTGAAGACATTACCGGGCAAAAAGTATCAGGTTTTCGGGCCTCAACTTATTCCATTACTCCCAAGACCCTCTGGGGGCTTGAAATTCTTGCCGAGGAGGGCTATGCCTACGATTCAAGCATCTTTCCCATTTATCATGATCTTTACGGTCTTCCCAATGCCCCGCGCTATCCCTTTGTGATTAAAGATACAGGCCTCAAGGAGTTCCCTGTATCAGCCGCTCGCCTTGGGAAAACCAATATTCCCGTGGCAGGAGGGGGTTATTTCAGGCTTTTCCCCTATTTTTTTACCAGGTTTCTTCTTAAGCGTATCAACAAGAGAGACGGGCTTCCCTTTGTTTTTTACGTTCATCCCTGGGAGTTTGATCCAGACCAACCCCGCATTAAAGCCCCCTTAAAATCGCGCTTCAGACATTATCAGAATTTGACGAAAACAAAAAAAAGATTCCATAAACTTTTAAAAGATTTTTCTTTTGCACCGGTAAAAGAAGTTTTAAAATCTTTAGAACCACTGCCTACAGTTAGCATAAAAGAGCTGGTTGATGAGGGTTAAAAAACTTTTAAATTTTTGATAGATAAAAAAGACATAAAATTTCAAGTGTTATTAATGGGAGAGCAAAACAGATGACAATTTTGGTGCTGTCATGGCAAGCCACAAAGCGACAAACCCGTCTATGGCCGAACGCTAGAGATCGCCACGACGACTACGTCGTCTCGCGATGACGTCCTGTAACGTAAAAAGCTCCCATTAATAATTTGGAACTATAAATTTATAAAACCTCTCAGGAGACATAATATGAAAGTAAAAAATGTTTCTATTCCAATAGATATAATAATTGAAATGTTAAAAAAACTAAATGAAGAAGAAAAGCTAGAAATTTTTGAAAAAGTATTTTTAGAAGAAGACTCTTCACCCCTAACGACTGAAGAAAAGCTAGAAATAGAAAGAGCTGAACAGGAATTAAAGAATAAAGAGACTATTTCATGGCCATTTGGCGCATAGAATTTTCAAAACAGGCATACAAAAGTTATAAGACCTTACAAAAAAGTTATCAGAAAAAAATAGATAATATTTTAAATCTTTTGATGAATAAAGAAAAAATAGACATAAAACCTGTAGAAGGAGAAAAAGACATCTATAGATTAAGATTTGGGAAATATAGAATGTTAATCAAAGTTTATAAAAAAGAACGCATCATTTTAGTAGTAAAAATAGGACCGAGGGGAGATATTTATAAGAAATAGTTCTAACAATTCGTTTTAAAAAAACCTTTTAAAAGTTTTCTCTTTTGCACCGTTCAGGAAGTTTTAAAATCTTTATTAATGAGAGCATAAAACAGATGACAATTTTAGGGCTGTCATTACAAGTTCTCTTTTTGTCATTGCGAGCGAAGCGAAGCAATCTCCGTCTCGAACAATGCAGAAGGGATCTGAGATCGCCACGGCGACTACGTCGCCTCGCGATGACGCCCTGTAATGTAAAAAATGCTCCCATTAATAGAACCACTGCCTACAGTTAGCATAAAAGAGCTGGTTGATGAGGGTTAAAAAACTATTTTTAAATGAAGTCTCTAACTGGGACGAACTGATTAAAGGTTTCTTGCCAGGGCCTTATCACTTTCTTGGCTGGTTAAAGGCAGTAGCTACGGCCTACGGCCACAGCCCGCTTATTTTACTAGCCTATGAAGGAAAAGAAGCTGCAGGCACGCTCCCTCTGGTTATTTTTAAAGGTTTGCGAAAAAAAAGCCTTATCTCTCTTCCTTTTTGTGACTACGCTGGCCCTCTTGCTGGAAGTGAAGAAATCCAAAAGGCCCTTATTTATCAAGCCAACGTCCTGGCGCAAGAAATAGGCCCCCTTGAAATAAGATTTCCTGAAGCTCCTGATTTTCTTCCAGAAAATACAGGCCAGGTAAACAAGGTGCGCCTTCTTTTACCACTACCTGAAGATAACGAGGCCCTCTGGAAATCCCTCAAATCAAAGGTGCGCAGCCAGGTGCGCCGCCCCATGAAAGAAGGGGCAGAGGCCATCTCTGGCGGAATAGAGCTTATCCCTGCCTTTTATCAAATTTATACAGAAAATATGCATTATCTTGGCTCTCCGCCGCACTCTCTTGCCTGGTTCAAAGCCCTATTTTCTTTTTATGGCGAAAACGCAAAAGTTGTGCTGGTGCATCTTAAAGAAAAGCCACTTGCCGCTGGTATTTTACTTTTTAGTCCGCAAGGGGCTACCGTCCCCTGGGCCTCTTCACTCAGGGCATACAAGCGCATAAGTCCAAATATGCTCCTTTACTGGAAGATGCTTTCTCTTGCCGTGGAAAAAGGAGCCAGAATCTTTGATTTTGGCCGCTCAACTCCTGGAAGCGGTACCTATCGCTTTAAAAAACAATGGGGAGCGCAGGAAAAGCCCCTTTTTTGGTACCGAGTGCCAAAGCATGAAGAAGGCGTTTCCCGAATAAGGCCCTTGGTGGAAAAACTCTGGCCTAAAATTCCTAAGAAAATAGCTAATTCTTTAGGTTCCAGGTTAAGGGGTCGTATTCCTCTATGAAAAAGGCCATTTTCATTGCCCATCGCTTCCCTTTCCCACCTAACAAAGGCGATAAATTGCGGGCTTATCATATCCTGAAACACCTGTGTAAGCGCTATGAAGTAAGCCTTATCTGCCATCTAGATGAGGAAAGAGACCTTGAAGAAGTAAAGCGCCTTGACCTACCATTAAAACAGTTCTTCTTTCACTTTAAACCCAAAAAGTGGCGCAAACTGGCTTCTCTTAAGGCCTTGCACCGAGGGAGTCTTTCGGTGGCATATTTTTACGCTGACGAACTACAGGCCCGATATAATCAGCTGGTAAAAGAAGGTCCAATAAGTCTTATTTTTTGTTCCTGTGCCCCGGCAGCTGAATATGTATTCCGTGGGCCCGAAACCAGAGCCGCCCTTTTTCTTGACTTCATGGACGTTGACTCTGAAAAGTGGCATCTTTATGCCGAAAAGTCGGGGGTTCCCTGGCGTTTTATATACGCCCTTGAAGCCAGACGCATGCGAACTTATGAACAAAAAATCACTAAAATTTTTGACCGGCTGTTTCTGGTGTCAGCAGCTGAAGCGGAGCTTTTCAAAGAAAAGGTAGCCCAAAGTGAAAAAATAACTGTACTTGAAAATGGTGTTGACCTCGCATTTTTTAACCCGGCTTATAAGCCAGGGCTTGAGCTTAAAAAGCCGGCAGTGGCCTTTACAGGGGCCATGGATTACTGGCCCAACGCCGAGGGAGTCATCTGGTTTGCCAGAGAAATCTGGCCGCTGGTGAAAAAGAGACACCCCCAGGCCACTTTCTACATAGTAGGTAAAGACCCTTTACCTGAAGTAAAAGCTTTGTCTAAAGAACCCGGCATTGAAATAACGGGTTTTGTGAGGGACACGAGGGATTATCTGGCCCAGGCCCAAGTTTGCGTGGCCCCTTTAAGAATTGCCCGCGGCATTCAAAACAAGGTGTTAGAGGCCATGGCCATGGCCAGGCCAGTGGTGGCCACCCCTCAAGCGGCAGAAGGTCTAAGTTTTATTGAAGGAAAAGAACTGCTCCTGGCCGGAGATACCCAAAGTTTTGCCCAAAAAGTTTTAAAACTTATTGAAGAAAAGGAAATGGCCCGAAAAATAGGTAAGGCCGCCCGTAAACGGGTGGAAAATGACTATTCCTGGGGAAAAAAGTTAGAGGTGCTTGATGCCTTTTTACCCTAAGCCCGTTATATGTCATGTGGCCCATGCCTTAAACCCCGGGGGCACCGAACGCTTGGTCTGCGAACTTGCCCGGGCCTTTAAATCTAAAGCTAAAGTTTTGGTAATAACCCTTGAAGAACCAGGGGAATGGGGCCAGGCCTTAAGGGAAGAAGGAATCCCTGTTTTTCCACTTTTTAGAGAACCTGGTATTGATTTAAATATTGTCTTTGAGTTACGCCGTCTCTGGCGAGAAAACCAGGTAAGCCTGGTGCACGCCCATCAATACACACCGTTTTTTTATGCCGGGCTGGCCAGGCATGTGGAACGCCGGCCAAAACTTATTTTTCACGAACACGGCCGCCACTATCCTGAAACCCTGAAGCGTCTTAAAAACATATTTAACCGCCTGGTGCTGGCCCCTATGGCTGACGAAATAATTGCTGTTTCCAGGGAGGTTAGAGATAGACTTGCCAGATACGAAGGCCTTAACCCCAGACGCATAAAAGTAATTTATAACGGCATAAGGCCACCTGAAGTGATTTCTCCCGAAAAGCGTCTGCACCTTAGGAAAGATCTTGGTTTTAATCCAGATGACTTGATTATAGCCACAGTGGGGCGCTTTGACCCTATAAAGAACCTTCCCATGTTGCTTAAGGCCCTGGCCCTTGCCAGGACGAAACTACCTAAGATAAAAGGCCTTCTCATTGGTGATGGGCCAGAGTTTTCCAGGCTAAAAGCGCTAGCTCGTGAGCTCGGCCTGGGAAAAGATATAGTGTTCACTGGCTTTCGGAAAGACGCCGTTAAATTGATGCAGGTAGCTGATATTTTTGCCCTTTCAAGCTTTA
Organism: Thermodesulfatator autotrophicus; assembly: GCF_001642325.1. GTDB lineage: Bacteria > Desulfobacterota > Thermodesulfobacteria > Thermodesulfobacteriales > Thermodesulfatatoraceae > Thermodesulfatator > Thermodesulfatator autotrophicus. Next base: position 31,881 of record NZ_LSFI01000022.1, read on the forward strand.
GCGAAGGAACCTCCCTTGCCCTGCTTGAAGCCATGGCCGTAGGCCTTACTCCCGTAGTTACCACGGTAGGAGGAAATCCAGAGATAGTCATTGATGGCAAAACCGGCTTCCTTGTGCCAAGTGATGATTTTACCAGGATGGCTGCGGCCTTTCTTCTGCTCGCTGAAGACGAAAACTTAAGAACCAGGCTGGGAGAAAACGCCAGAAAGCGCTTTGAAGAGCAATTTACCTTTGAAAAGATGATTAAAAATTTTGAAACTTTGTATCAAAAGCTGGAGACAACTTAGACAAATGTGCGGTATCGTTGGCCTTATAGATTTTTCAGGGATTACTGAAGAAGATAAAGTCCTAGTGCGTAAAGGGCTTTTACTTTTAAAGCACCGCGGCCCTGACGAAGAGGGAATTTTTAGAGACCACCAGGCTGTGCTCGGGCACGTGCGTCTTTCTATTATAGACCTTTCAAGCGGTCGCCAGCCTATGGAAGACGAAGAGCTTTGCGTGATTTTTAACGGTGAAATTTATAACTTCCTTGACCTGCGCAAAGAGCTTGAAAACCTAGGACACAGTTTTAAAACCCGAAGTGACACCGAGGTAATTCTTAAGGCTTACCGTGAATGGGGTGAAAACTGTGTGGAAAGGCTTTCAGGCATGTTTGCCTTTGCCCTGTGGGACGCTCGAGAGAGGAAACTCCTTCTGGCCAGGGACCGCCTGGGTAAGAAGCCTCTTTACTATCGGCTGACTAATAGCCGCCTGGTTTTTGCCTCAGAAATAAAGGCCTTGCTAGCAGACCTTCCTGAAAAAAAGATTGCCCCTGAGGCCCTTGACTGCTTTTTTTCCTTTGGTTTTGTGCCTTCACCGGCAAGCATTTTTAGCGGCATCAAAAAACTCCCTCCGGCCCACCTGGCCGTGTTCTCAGAAAAAGGCTTAACCCTTAAGCGCTACTGGGAAGTTAACTTTTCTCCCAGGGCCTACTCCCTTGACGAAGCCCTTGGAGAATTTTTAACCCTTTTTGAAAAGGCTGTCTCTACAAGGCTTATAAGTGATGTTCCGCTTGGGGCCTTTCTTTCAGGGGGGATTGACTCACCGCTGGTGGTGGCACAGATGAGCCGCCTACTGGATAGACCAGTGCTAACTAATAGCATCGGCTTTGACGATGAGGCCGGAAGCGAACTTCCCCTGGCCAGAGAGATAGCCCGTTTTCTTGGTACTGACCATCGCGAGTACCTAGTTAAGCCTGAGGCCGCAAAGATTCTACCCAAAATAATCTACCACCTTGACGAACCCCTGGCAGACTCAAGTGCCCTTCCCACTTATTACGTCTGCCAGATGGCCAGACAAAATGTTACGGTGGCTTTGTCAGGCGATGGAGGCGATGAATCCTTTGGCGGCTACACCTTTCGTTATTTGCCGCATCTTTTTGAAAGCCGCCTGCGCCAAAAAATTCCCCTGCCATTAAGGAGCACCTTTTTCAGGCTTTTGGGAGCGGTTTACCCTCGCGCGTCATGGCTACCCAGGCCCTTGCGTCTTAAGACCATCTTTCAAAACCTTGCTGTTTCAGATGCCAGGGCCTTTTATCAGGATTTGGTCTGGCTACCGGTGGACCTGCGCGAAGAGGTTTATACACCGCAGTTTAAAAAAGAACTTGATGGGGCCACTCCATTTGAGTGGGTCTATCCTCTTTACCAGAAAACCCGGGAGATTGACCCGGTTAGCCGGGCTCAGTTTGTTGACTTGCATTTTTATCTTCCAGAAGACGTGCTGGTTAAGGTGGACCGTATGAGCATGGCTGTGGCCCTTGAGGTGCGCTCGCCACTTCTTGATTATCAACTGGTAGAATTTGCCGGGAGGTTGCCTTTGGAGTTAAAAGTCCGCGGGAACACTGGAAAAATAATTTTGCGCGAGGCGTTAAAACGATTTTTACCAGAAGGGCTAATTTCAAAGCCTAAAAGAGGTTTTGCGGTGCCTGAAGCTGAATGGCTAAGAGGAAAACTCAGACCTTTTATGGAAGAGGCTCTTGATACTCGCGATTCTTGTTTGTGGCAACACTTAGAGCGAAAAAAAGTTAAGGCCCTATGGCAGAAACATCTTTCTGGCCGTCTTAATCTGGGTGTGTTTTTCTGGGGGCTTATGATTTTTCGGCTCTGGGAAAAGGAGTTCTTGCTATGAAGATAAGAGTCTTGCAGCTGGGGAGCCCCACCGGGCTTTACGGAGCCGAGCGCTGGATTCTCGCCCTTATTAAGTATCTTGACCGGGAAAAGATTGAAACCATCGTGGGAGTTATTCGTGACGACCCCACTCTCGACGCTCCCCTTCTTGCCGAGGCAGAAAAGCTTGGCTTTGAAACAATGGCTATTGAAGCTTACGGCCGCTTTAACCCCCAGGCGGTTAGAAAACTTAAGGCCTATCTGAAAGAAAAAGGCATTCATATCCTTCACACTCACGGATACAAGCAGGATTTAGCAGGCTTTCTGGCCACCAGGGGGCTTAAAACCAAAATCCTGGCTACACCTCACGGCTGGAGCAAAGAGCCAGATCTTAAGCTTGCTATTTATGAAGCTTTAAATCGCCTGGTTTTTCTGGGCTTTGATAGGGTAGCTCCCCTCTCTCGCGAGATATACGAAGGCCTTCTGCGTATTCCCGGGCTTAAGCGCAAGCTCACCCTCATCGTAAACGCTGTTGATCTTTCAGAGATTGAAGCGGTAAAAGACGTGCCCGAAGAAATACTTGCCCGTAAAAAGGAAGGCTTTTTTATCCTGGGCTATATTGGCCAGCTTATTCACCGTAAAGGTCTTGATGTTTTACTAAAGGCCCTGGCCTATAAAGAACTTTCAGACTGTTTTCTCTTTGTGGTGGGCGAAGGTCCTTTAAAAGAGGACCTAAAGGCCCTGGCAGCAAGACTGGGCATTTCAGATAAGATTCACTTTACCGGCTATCGGGAGGACCGCCTTAATTTTTTACGAGGCTTTGATGTTTTTGTGCTTCCCTCGCGTCTTGAAGGCATTCCCCGCTGCCTTATGGAAGCCATGGGGATGGGAAAACCCGTGGTGGCCTCAGCCATTGAAGGGATAAAGGACTTAGTTTGCGAGGACGGAGAGGGAGGGCTTCTTTTTCCGCCTGAAGACGAAAAGGCTTTAGCCCAGAAAATTGCCTTTTTAAAGAAAGATTACACATTTAGAGAAAAATTAAGCCAGAAAGCCCGCCAAATAGTAACCGAAAAGTTTTCCGCTGAACGCATGGCCAGAGAATACGAAGCCCTTTATCAGGACCTTGCGAACAGCCTTAACCGCTACTAACCAACCCTCTAACTATTATTTTCATCTTTGATTGCTCCTTTTCCCGAAATTTCCGAAATTTGACATTTTTACGCTCTAAAGAAATAACGCCGACAAGAGGCCCGAGTTTGACAGTTGATAGATACACAAAAAGCCGCTATCCCTTGCCACACAAGTATTACGAGAGATTGCTAAAAACTAGGCGTGAGTACTAGAGGTCTTCTTTAAAGGAAATTATCTGGCACTAAAATTAACCCCTGCTCTCCTCATCAGGAAAAATCTCAAGTTCACCAAAAATCTTAAGCCTAAACGCTTTGTATGCTTCCTCACTAAAGAACTACCATCCGTCCACTTGAGAATCCGATCCTTTCGCCCTTCCTTCTCGTATTCAATCTCTACCACGCATATCCTTGAAAGTTCTCTCCTTTAAACATGATACTACTGATATAGACGAATAATTTATGTTTGTCAAAAATTAAATTTAAAATTGTGTTACTATGAATGTTACTATGATTTTTTTGCGAATTGCTAGAGCCAATTTTTTGAAACCCTTAATAATTAAGGAATTTAATTTTTGGGACTCCTTAATTTTGCCTAGGAACTGTCAAACTCTGGTAGTTAGCTGTTTGTTGTTTTTCGCAAATATATGCTTATCTCCTTTATTTTTTATGAAAAAAAATTGATAGTCGATCATTTTGCAAAGGTTTCAGCTTTTTTAATAAGTTTTCCAACTTGTAATTTGAAAATATTTATTATCATCTATGAGATTTTTTAAATCACAGTAAATTTTTATGAAATCATATGGAATACCTAGGACGGTTCCATTTTCACAATAATTTTTTATTTCTTCATAAGTTAATCCAGATCTATCTTCACTACCACTAAATGACCATTTATCAAAGCTTGCATTTCCATCTGCTACAATAATAGAAAAATTTCTTACAGTATCGGAAGATCCACTTATATCAAAACCTCCATTAGAACTACTAATGCCCTTATCAGCCCAAATCAAAAAATTAACATCATTTCTAGTAGTAGCAGTATCATCTATTAAATCCCTATTAACTAGTATTTCTTCAGGAGTAATTAAAAATACATTTGAAACATTTGTTTTATTCTGATTACCAGAAATAGAGATAAATTGTCCTGTAGTATCTTCACTTATTATACCTTCTTTTGCATAAAGCATTAGATTAAAACCATCGTCTGCTCCAGCAAAATCTATATTAGCATTATAATCAAGTCTAATTTCTTTTTCGGATATCAAAGAAAGACTAACAGTAGGCCCTGTGTTATCTCTTTTTAAAGTAGTATTTTGTGTAAATTCTATATCACCCTTAGCTGCTATAATTAAATCAGAATTAAACTTTATTAAAGCATCATCTAAAGTAATATTTTTGCCACAAACTATTATTTTTCCATCTTGATTTTGATCGCTAAAATCTTTTGTAAAAGTCTGGTCACTACTATAGTCACCATAGTCACAATCAGTTGCATCAGGAAAAGATATATTCAAGTCAGAAGCTCTTGGTAAATCTAAATTACTTTTAGTTATTATAGTGAAATTAGCACTCACAAAGTCGTTCTCAGGGATATTAAAACTATTTGCTGTCATTGTAGCATCAGTCCAATTACCAGAACCCGTATCTTGAAAACTGTTAATAGTTAATTGGCCATTTACGGCAAATGGGTAAAAATCTTTGCCTAGTTTAATGATAACTTCCACTTCTCTTTTTGCTGTCTTGTAATGACCTATTGAATTAATAGTGACTGTTTTTGTGTTGCTATCATATGATAAAGTTGCTGTATAATTTCCTCCTAAAATAGTTTTATTGTCGCTATTAGGAGAACAAAGATTGTTATTACATGTAATATTACCATTTTTAAATTTGCTTAAAATTATTTCAGCACCGCTTTCAGCTATGCGGAGAGCTATAATGGAATCCCTGGTAATGACATTGCTTTTAGTTCTATTCATAATCATGTTGGTGGTTAAAGTGCCGGCAATAGTTAGAACCAACATTATGCCCAGAGTGGTTATGAAAGCAAAGGCTTTTTGGTTCATCTTTTCCTCCTTTTATTTTCCTTTTATTTCCAGTTGCGGCATTTTACTTTATTTGTAATGGCAAAACTTCCTAGCTCAGCGGTTGCTTCTATTTTAAATTCTACTGTTTTGTTAATAATATCAATATCAACATCAAATTTTGTAATCTTTACTACTTGAGGATCATTCATTGCCTGAAATCCACTTCCATTTTGTTCTCTTTTTAAGCTATCATTTTCTTGCTTATACTTTATTAAAAAACTGCAGCTATTATTGCCATATGTTTCATTTGCACATCCAGATCTTTCATAGTCAACATATTTTATAGATAAAATTTTTGTGCTATTGTCCCAAACTATTGGATCAGTAGCATTCCCATATCCAGCTTTTCTTAAGTCTGAGCTTATTATTTCTGCTATTTGAAAAATTACAGATTCTGCGTAAGTTTTTTTTATTACCTTAGCGGTAACTTTATTCTGTTGCATCCAGAAAGTAGTTCCTGCTGCTATTATCAGTAAAGATATAACAGTAGCTACTAATAACTCAACCAGACTTAACCCCTTGTTTTTTGTTTTTTTTCTCATGGCCAGTTTCCTTTTATATATCCAATTTTTACCTGTCCCGTGTGCCCTAAATAATTAAAAACTCCTGTAACTTCTATCTTTTTTGTGTTATTTTCTGATCCGTTTAGTACAGTCCAGCCTATATTGCTATTTCCACTTTCATCTCCACAGCAACCATTATCATTTTGGCATGTATTATTTGTTCCTACATCTAAACATGAATCATCGTAGGGTTTTGAGATAAGATGCTCAAGGACTTTATTAACTTTATATAATGTTTCATCTCTCATTTCATTAATTTTTGCAGTTTTAATTCCAGTTATTAATAATGGCCCCAGTGCAACAATTATTATTAAAAAAATAATTATAGCAACTAAACTTTCTACTAAGCTAAATCCTCTCATGGTGATGTCTCCATTCTAATTCTTCCAGATATATGACTGACTATTATTTTATAGGTAATCCCATATCCTGAAATTTCTATTGTTCCATTTGAGGTTGGAAGTTTGTTTCTTTCAAATTCTAAGATATTTGAGGATAACGTAAAACTTGCCGAAATTGTTATACCAGATGGTATAGTTTTGGTAAAAATTGTATTTCCATCAGCCTCTGCAGTATAACTATTGCTGGAAAATATTATTTTACTTTCACCTTTGGCTAAGGCCAACGATTGGACATATTGAATATCGCTTAAAAGTTCATAGGCTACATTTTTAACTTTTGCTCTATTTATCCAGCCAGTTACACCTGGAATAGCAATAGAGGCTAAAAAGCCTACAAGGGTTATTACCAAAAGCAGTTCAATAAGAGTTAAGCCATATATTTTAAAAATTTTCTGATTTTTTTTATTCAATGCCCACCTCTGCTGATATTTCTTTTATAATTATCGGCTAGCAGAGCAGGGGGGATTAATTTTGGGTATTTTTTATGGAACCTCTAAAAATCCTTTTTGCGTTCTGCTTACGAAAACAATATCAAAATTTGTAAAAACTCCATTGAATTCTGTCTGCTTTTGATCCCCTACTTGGAACTTTTGGAGCTCCCACAGAGGTCCTTCCGTTAAATTTCACCTGAATTCTACCACGTGGACGCAAGTAGAAGGACAAAATAGGATGTCATTCGCGGACTACTTTACTTGTTATTGCAAGCCTCTTTTTCTATGTCTTGCGAACGGAACGAAGCAATCTCAAAGGCTTTGAATTTGCTACGTTAGATTAAGTCCACAAAATGTCTCTTTTACCATGAAACTTGAACAAATAGCTTTTCCAAGTATACAAGCCCTGGGATAACATCTTCCGCGCGATGGGCCTCGTAAGTAATAAGGGGTTTTATCCCGTGCCCGGCTAGGTAGGCCCAAATGTCCCCAAAAGGAATTTTGCCCTGGCCCGGGGGCAGATGGTCATCCCAGGAGCCATCGTTATCGTGCACATGTAACTCAAAAAGACGATCCTTAAAAGCTTCTAGCCAGGGCTCCCAGGAAGATTTGGCAAAGGCTAAGGCATGGCCGGCATCAAAGCAATATCCCAAATTAGGTGAAGGGATTTTTTCCACCACCCCTGTTAACCAGCTTGGCTCAGGTTCAAGCACGTTTTCCACCGCAAGCTTAAGATTTAACCTTTCAGCTTCCCTGACAAGCAAACTTAAGGTTTCCCTGGCCACTTCCTGCCATTTTTCCCTTCGCTCCAGGTGATAGGCAGGGCTGTAGCCAGTGTGTAAAACCACCACCTCTGGCTCAAAAAGAGCAGCTATTTCAAGGGCCTCTTTCAGGCGTTTAAGGCTCGCGTCTTTTATAACACTGTCAAGAGCACCCAGAGAAAGATCTCTAAAAGGCCCATGGACGCTACATTTTATCGCATGCTTTTTAAGAATTTTGGCTGCCTTTTCAAATTCACTAAGAGAAAACAAATCAAGCGCCCCGTCATCAAGGCCCACTTCAAGGCTTAAGCCCTGTTCAAGGGCTATAGGGAGATATTTTTCAAATAAAACAATAGGCAGGGCTAAGTGGACCTGCTTTCTAATCTTTTCTGAAATTGCTTCCATAAAAAGCCCCTATAGCTTCAGCTATCTTTCCCTGGTCTCCCCTTTCAAGAAAGGGATGCATGGGAAGAGAAATTACTTCCTGAGCCAGTTTTTCAGCTTGTGGAAAGTCGCCCTGGTGATATCCCAGTTCTTTAAAAGCAGGTTGGAGGTGAAGTGGCCGCGGATAGTGAATAGCAGTAGGAATGTCTCTTTCAGCTAAAAATTTTACCAGGTCATCCCTCTTCGGTATGCGCAAGGTAAATTGGGCATACACTGAACGACATCCTTCCGGGATAGATTGAAACTCAACCGGCAAATCTTCTAAATATTTACGATATCTCTGAGCCACCTTCTGGCGCAGTTCTATCTCTCGGGAATAATACTTAAGCTTCACCAGTAGAAGGGCAGCCTGTAAGGTATCAAGCCGAGCGTTTAACCCCTGGTACTGGTGAAGATAACGCTCAGTTTGGCCGTGAACGCGAAGGGCCTCAATCTTATGGTAAAGAGTTTCGTCATTTGTAAAAACCATACCAGCATCACCGTAGGCCCCAAGGGGTTTGGCCGGGAAAAAAGAAGTGGCAGACGCTATGCCGAAACTGCCAGATTTTCTTCCCTTGCATTCTGCTCCTAGGGATTGGCAGGCATCTTCAATAAGAAAGAGACCTTCTTTTTCACAAAAGGCTTCTAGCTCGGGTAAATAAGCTGGGAGCCCGAAAAGGCTCACCGCTATAACCGCCCGTATCCTGAGCCCCTTTTTACGGGCCTTTTCTAAGGCTTCCGCAAGGGTTTCAGGGGAAAGGAGAAAAGTCTTAGGGTCTATGTCGGCAAATATAACTCTTGCCCCAACACGCCTTATAACCTCAGCGGTGGCCACAAAGGTAAAAGGGGTGGTAATGATGGCGTCCTGAGGGCCAAGCTCAAGGGCTTTAAGAATAAGAAGAAGGGCGTCTGTACCTGAAGAAACACCAAGGGCATATTTAACACCCACAAAGTCTGCTAGCTTTTCTTCTAGCTCTTTTACCTCAGGGCCGAGGATATAGCGCCCGCTTCTTAAGACTTTTAGAGCCGCTTCTTCTAGTTCTTCCTGATAAAGGCCATACTGTTTTTTGAGGTCAATGAATTCCATAGGCCCATAATTTACCCTTATTAAGTAAATTTGTCTGCCAAAAATTAAAATTCTTCGGCAAAAGGGACAGGCAATTAAGCTAAGGGAGACTCCTTCGTTGCCTTCGGCTCCTCGCAGTGACAGCAGGAAAGGCCATCTTCCGGATAACGAAGGGATCAGATGTCGCCCTGCGATAACGCCCTGCAATGTAAAATGACCCGGCTTAATACAAAAATCTATATCACAGGAAGAACGCGAAAGCGCCATGAAGGAGGTAATCAGGAGAGAAACGCTTACCAAAACCAGGGGGCATTTTGCCCCCTGGTAAAAAAGCTACTTACTTCTTTTCCTCAAACGGTAGGCGAAAATCGCTCCACCACCCAGGGCCATAAGCAAAATAGAAGCAGGCTCTGGGACAGGGTGATCTGGGACAGGGTGAGAGGACTGATAATAATTGCTGGCTACATTATCAATGGGAATATAAAAGATATCACTACTTTCCAGCTGAGGGATGTCTCTTCCGCTGGCAGAATTGATATAAAGCCCGGTATTTGAATCTATCCCTACGTTTATGATAGTACCGCTAAAGCCATCGGTATCTAAAGAGAGATAACTGAACTGTATCATGTTATATCTTTCCCATAGAACAGCCTGAAAAGTATTAGAGCCTACATCTGGATATTCTGGAATATTTAGCCAGGTGGCCACAAATTTCCTGTTACCAGGGGAGCCTATAACATTGGCATAAACTGCTCCGCCTGCCCCGGGATTAAAATCACCAAAAAGAGGGGCAATAAGAGGTAAGTTTATATAATTATTAGGTATATAAGAGAGGTATGATCTTACACCTCCTCCAAAACTTAAAACTCCATTACTTGAAACATAAACTTCGTTATAAAGAACTCCATAAAAATAAAAATCAAATCCTAAAGAAACTCTTTTATAATCATCATCTCCTAGGCTTAAGTTAGAACCATAGTCATAAATCCAATAAGAAGGTACAGCGTACGTGGTAGTATTTCAGTAATTGTGTCCGAAAA
>NZ_LSFI01000023.1 GCF_001642325.1 Thermodesulfatator autotrophicus
GGTGCACAGTAGAGAGGCTGATGAGACAGAAGGGATTGGCAGGGGTAGTTCGGGGAAAACGCAAACCACGGACAACGGTTTCAGAAGAAAAGCATCAGGTAAAAGATCTTGTGGAGCGTAATTTCAAGGCAGAGAGGCCGAACAGGCTGTGAGTGGCAGATTTGACGTATGTGCCCTGTGGCCAGGGATTTGTTTACGTGGCTTTTGTGATAGATGTATTTTCAAAGATGATAGTAGGGTAGCAGGTTTCGGAGTCGCCAGGAGCATAATTGGCCCTGGAAGCCCTGGAGGAGGCTCTTCAAAGTCAGAGATTGGAGGAGGGGCTTATTCATCACAGTGATAGAGGGGTACAATATTTGTCGATTAGGTATACAGATCGTTTAGCAGAAGCAGGTATAGAGCCCTCGGTAGGCAGAGTGGGGAACTCATATGACAATGCTTTGGCAGAGACGGTTTGAACCGCCCGGATTTATGAAAGGGGACTGGCAAAACAATCGTAAACATCAGTTCGAATAATTTTTACCGGCACAATATCTCCCACGGTAGCTTCACCCTCAATAAAGGTTACACCGTCTATCTCAGGGGCCTGAAAGCGAGCGTGACCAACCAGACGCCCTTCCTCATCAACGCCTTCAATTAAAACTTCGGTGGTATCCCCTAAACGTTCAGCCAGCCGCCTCTTAGAAATCTCCTGCTGAAGTTTCATTACCTCATGGAAGCGAGCCTCTTTCTCTTTTTCAGAAATTTGGCCAGGCATTTTGGCGGCAAGAGTGCCTTCTTCAGGTGAGTAGATAAAGGCTCCCAGATGGTCAAACTGGGCCTCTTTGAGGAACGCAAGCAGGTTATCAAAATCCTTTTCCGTCTCCCCGGGAAAGCCAACAATAATACTGGTTCTAATGGCAGCCTCTTTAGAAGCCTTACGAATTTGTTCTATAAGGGATAAAACTTTTTCAGGCTCAGTTAAACGTTTCATTTTTTTCAAAATTTCAGGACTCGCGTGCTGAATAGGTATATCAAAGTATGGACAGATAGTTTTTTCCGTAAAAATAGTTTTAAGTATCTCTTCACTTAAACCCTCGGGATAGAGATAAAGAAGCCTTATCCAGGATGGCGACACTTCTCTAGCGAGGTGTTTTAAAAGATAGGAAAGCCGGGGAAGACCCTGGTCTTTCCCGTAGGCAGTGACATCCTGGCCCACTAAAATTATCTCCTGAACACCTTGGGATACTAGGCTTTTAGCCTCTTTAAGGATTATCTCTTCTGGCACACTACGAAGAGGGCCCCTTATCCGGGGAATAGTACAAAAAGAACAGGCGTGGCTACAGCCCTCAGTAATTTTCAGGTAAGCGTAAAAGGGATTTTCCGTAAGAAGACGCCTTGGAGTCTCCTTCCCCTCAAGACGCAAGCAATATCTCTCTTGCGAGAAAATAACTTCAGGCAAACGGTAAGCCTCAATTCCTATAAACTGGTCCACCTCTGGAAGTTCAGCTAAAAGTTCTTCCCGATAGCGGGTCACGAGACAGCCACCTACCACCAGGCGCTGGCCTTCTCTTTTTAACTCTGCTAATTCAAAAATTACATCAAGGGATTCTTCTACCGCCTCGCGGATAAAAGCACAGGTATTTACATAGAGGATATCAGCTTCTTTAGGGTCAAGGGATACGGTAATCCCTCTCTCTCTGAGTTCAGCCAAAAATTTTTCGGCGTCAACGCGATTTTTGGGACAACCCAGGAGGACAGGATAAATCTTCATGAAAGCTATTCTTTAACCGGCAGGTCTTTTTCCTGGATAATGTTGTTTTCATCATCCACGTAAACAAGTCTTACGGTGGCAGACTCAATATCTTCGGGGGTAAGCCAGTGATAAGAAACTACAATCAGGCGGTCGCCCACCTCTCCTTTGCGGGCTGCTGCCCCGTTTAAACAAACCTCTTTACTTCCCCACTCGCCTTTGATGACGTAAGTCTCAAAGCGCTCGCCGTTTTCTAAGTTATAAACCCAAACGCTCTCAAAGGGCTCAAGACCCGCCGCAATCATAAAGCGTGGGTCAAGGGTGAGGCTACCTTCATATTCCAGGTTTTTCGCTGTAACCCGCACCGTATGTAATTTTGAACGTAAAAATTTGCGCCACATAAGCCTAAGGTTCAATAATCATGTTATCTATTAACCTGGCTTTACCCACAAAAACCGCCAGGGCCAAAAGGGTAGGTTTAGAAATTTCTTTTACCTCTTCCAGAGTTTCTGGGTCTCTGAACTCTATGTAATCTATTTTAGTATAAGGATGGGATAAAACAAATTCTTCAAGCTCTTTTTGAAGGGCTTCTGGATTTCTCTGGCCTGCTTTTACTTTTTCTTTCGCTAAACAAAGGGCCTTGTATAAACAAACCGCTGATTTTCTTTCTTCTTCAGAAAGATAAACATTGCGCGAGCTCATAGCCAGGCCGTCTTTTTCGCGCACAATGGGATGGCCGACTATTTCTACATCCAGGTTAAGGTCTTTCACCAGGCGCTTTATCACCAGAAATTGCTGGTAATCTTTAAGGCCAAAGATTGCCACGTGAGGCCTCACGATATTAAAAAGCTTAAGACAAACCGTAGCCACGCCTTTGAAATGGCCAGGGCGCCTGGCCCCACATAAAGGTTTACTAAGTTCTGTTACCTCAACATATGTCTGGTAACCTTCGGGATACATGTCCCGGGCTTCTGGAGTAAAAATCACATCTACGCCAATTTCCTGAGCCATAGCAGCATCTCGTTCAAGGTCTCTGGGATAGGAACTAAAGTCTTCACGAGGGCCAAACTGGATAGGATTAACAAAAATACTTACTACGACTTTATCTGCCAGGGTTTTGGCTTTTTTCATAAGGGCCAGATGCCCTTCATGGAAATAACCCATAGTGGGGACCAGGGCTATTCTTATCCCATTTTTGCGAGCATTTTCCCGCCAGGTCTTCATCTGAGAAATTTCTTTTATCAGGCGAATAGCTACCCTCCTTGATCTACCAAGATCTTTTCTTCTATCCACAAAGGTAACAAATCTATTATAATATTTTGAAGCTCTTCAAATTTCCACTCCTTATTTTCAAAAGAGTGAATTTTTTCCCACCAGGCAAGCCTACCGTCTCCGTTGGTATCTTCATACAAAAATAAAAGCTTTTGGCCTTGAGTGCTCTCTCCCCAGATGGTAAGTTTTTTAAATCCTGAAAGGTCCTCCCAGAGGGAAATCCGCACCAATATACCTGGCAGGCTAAAAGTCCACTCTCCCCACCAGGGATACAACAAATGGGGCTGGTTGATATAAACAAAATTTTTCATAATCTCAAACAGAGATTTGTGAGCATCAATAATTAAAACCGGTGTCCCCTTTTTTACTAGATCATAAAGTTCTTTAATATCTTCATCTTCCATAGCAATGCAGCCGAAAGTCCAGTCCCGAATAAGCTTGTTTTCTTTGAGTCGCCAAACTCCTCCGCCGTGAATCCCCAGCCCAAAACCCAAGGGACATTTTGGATCCGGCGAATTTTCGAAATAGGCCTTAAGACAAAGCTCGTAATCCTTGAGGTTTAAGCGTCCTTGCCAATAAGCCAGATTTATATCCTTCAAGTTTGGATATGAAATAGCTAAAAAAAGGCCGTATTTACGAGAAGGTCTTTTTGCTGTAATAAAATAAAGTCCCTCAGGAGTTGCCCCGTCTCCACGGCGAATTTTGGGTTCATCTGGATTCCAGCCCAAAGAAATGGGATAGGCCTTAAGAATATGGTTATTTTCGTACACATAAAGAGTGCGGGAATATTTTTCTACCACTATTAAAAAAGAAGCCTTAGCCTCAGAAAAAACAAAAAACAACAAAATTAAGGAATAAACTATCGATTTGAAGCTTATTTTCCGCAAAGTCCTTTCTCCTCAACTAAAAAAAATTTAGCATTTTATTCAAAAATATATTACATTTAAATTTGCAAATACATAAAACAAAAGGAGGTAGTTTATGAGGAAAAAATTAATGGCCCTAATTATGGCGGTATCTTTTATGGGAGTTTCCAGTGGTTCAGCCTTAGCGGCAAAATATTGCAAAGGCACGGTAAAAGAAGTTGACGGTAAAACCATGGTTATTGAGATTAAAGGCAAATGCAAGTGCAAAGTTGGCGATAAAGTAAAAATCAAACCCATGAAGAAAAAAGCCATTGAAGGTTGCTAATACAACAAGGGGGCTTAGGCCCCCTTTAAAAGCCTTTCAAAAAGTTCTCCCGCCTCTTTAACCACCTGTGTGTCATCAGGCAACTCAAGGATAGAACGACGATTTATTTCGGCCTCAAAAATCTCTGGGCTTTCATTCAAATACCCCAGAAACTTCATGCCCTTTTCTTCACACACCTGTTTTACATATTCATCAAGGACTTCGGGAATCTTCTGTGGAGCCCGGTTCACCAGGAGCCAAATTTCTCCAACTTCAAGTTGAAGGGGTTTAATCAATTCAGCAATGCGGCCCGCCGTCATAACCCCCCGAGAAGATGCATCAGAAACAATTAGAAGCTTATCTATTTTTCGTAAATTCATACGGGAAAGGTGCTCCATGCCTGCTTCATTGTCAGTCACCACGTAAGCGTAGTTTTTAAGAAGCTTTTCCAGGGCCTGGGAAAGAAAGGCGTGGGCTGCACAATAACAGCCTGGACCTTCCGGTTGCCCCATGACAATCAAATCAAAGTCATCTGTTTCAATAATGGCTTCGTTAAGGCGCATTTCGATGAAATCACCCCGAGCCATACTATCAGGCACGGCTGAACGCAATTCATTTTTTATCTCACCAAGAGTAGTCTCTACCTCAAGCCCCAGCAGTTCGTTTAAATTGGCATTAGGGTCCGCATCTACCGCAAGGATTGGTGTTCGCCCTGTTTTAGCTAAATGTCTTATTATAAGGGCAGCCGTAGTTGTTTTACCAGTGCCCCCCTTTCCTGCTAAAGCTATAACTTGAGACACGTGCTCCTCCTATTTTCTCTTGTGTCTATCTTTAAATAATTTATAAGTCAGACTATCTACCAGAGCCTTACAGCTGGCCTCTAAAATATCATGAGAAACACCTACTGTTCCCCAGCGGTCTTGACTATCACGGGAAAAAATCAAAACCCTCACCATAGCCCCTGTGCCAGGGCTTCCAGGAAGAACGCGGACTTTATAGTCCTCAAGGACCATTTCTTTTAACTGAGGGTAAAATCTTTCTAAGGCCTTGCGAATGGCGTTATCAAGGGCATTTACCGGGCCATTTCCTGAAGCCGCAGTATGCTCCACCTCGCCTACCCCTGGTGGCACCCTTACCATCACCGTGGCTTCTACCAGAGGATAACCTTCTTCGGGATTTTGCATATCAAAAACCCTATATCCCAGGAGTTCAAAGTATTGTTTTGGCTCGCCAATTAAACGATACATGAGAAGCTCTAAAGAGGCCTCTGCCGCTTCAAACTGGTATCCTTCAGCCTCACGCTTTTTGACCTCTTCTACGATTTTAACCACCATAGGGTCATTGGCTTCAAGTTTGATGCCAAATTGCTGAGCCTTATAGACGATGTTACTGCGGCCTGAAAGGTCAGAAACCAGCACACGACGTTCGTTACCCACCAGCTCAGGTTCTATATGCTCGTAAGTGCGTGGATGGCGCATTACCGCCGAAACATGGACTCCTCCCTTGTGCGCAAAAGCACTGCGGCCTACATAAGGCAAGTAACGCGGGTGAGGGATGTTGGCTATTTCGCAAACATAGCGTGAGACTTCAGTAAGCTTATGTAAGTATTTCTTGGCCTGGGCCTCATAGCCCATCTTTAAAAGCAGGTTGGGAATAATAGAACATAGATTGGCGTTTCCACAGCGTTCTCCAAACCCGTTTATGGTGCCCTGAACCTGAATGGCTCCCTCTAAGACCGCCATAAGGGAATTGGCTACGGCACACTCAGAGTCGTTATGGGCATGGATACCTAAAGATACCCCTTTACCAAGACGCTTTTTAACTTCTTTCATGATTTCTACGATTTCATGCGGAAGAGTGCCACCGTTAGTATCACAAAGAACTAGCACATCGGCGCCTGCAGCTTGCGCCCGTTTAAGCGTCTCACAGGCGTAATCCCTATCGGCCTTAAAACCATCAAAAAAGTGCTCTGCATCGTAGAAAAGCTTTTCGCAATGAGGTTTTAAATAAGCTACCGAAGCTTCAATAATTTCAAGATTTCGCTCAAGGGTGGTTTTAAGGGCTTCTTTTACATGTATATCCCAGCTTTTACCAAATATAGTTATAACCGGTGTGCGGGCTTCAATAAGGGCCTCAAGATTAGGATCTTCTTCGGGCTTTTTACGCGGATGATGAGTGCTCCCAAAAGCAGCTATTTTGGCGTGTTTAAGACTTAAGTCCCTTGCCTCTTTAAAAAAGCGGGCATCTTTGGGATTAGATCCTGGCCAGCCGCCTTCAATATAGTCTATACCCAGCTCGTCAAGCTTCTGGGCTACCCGAAGCTTATCCTCTACCGAAAGCGTAAAATCTTCTGCCTGGGTGCCATCTCTTAAAGTAGTATCATAAAATTCTATTTTTTTAGCCATAAAAACCTCGCTAAGAAGTTTCTTCCTCAGGGGCCCTATCCAGGCCAAAGGCTTCGTGCAAAGCTCTCACCGCCAGTTCGGTATATTTTTCATCAATAACACAGGAGATTTTTATTTCAGAAGTTGAAATCATGTGGATATTGATACCATGGTCTGCCAATACCTGAAACATCTTGGCCGCCACTCCCGGATGAGCTCGCATCCCTGCTCCCACAATGGAAACCTTGGCAATATCCTCATCTCCTTCAATCTTTTCAATCCCAATTTCAGGTGCTAGCTCGTTAACTAACTTCAAAGTAGCTTTGTAATCGGTTTTAGGGACAGTAAAAGTCATGTCCGCTTTACCGTCAGGGCGCCCCGTTTGAATTATCATATCCACCACTATACCAGCCTCGGCAATAGGACCAAATATACGGGAGGCAATACCCGGCTTATCAGGCACACCATAAAGGGAAATGCGGGCTTCATTGCGATTATAAGCAATACCTGAAACAAGGACTTTTTCCATGGACTCATCCTCCTCCACTACCATTGTGCCAGGTTCATAAGAAAAGCTTGAACGTACGTGAACCGGCACTCTGTAAATTTTGGCAAACTCAACAGAGCGAATCTCAAGTACTTTGGCTCCCATGCTGGCAAGCTCAAGCATTTCTTCGTAAGAAATTTTGGCTATTTTTCTGGCCTTAGGGACGATACGGGGATCGGCTGTATAGACCCCATCAACATCGGTAAAAATCTCACAGACGTCGGCCCCGAGAGCCGCAGCTATGGCCACCGCCGTGGTATCAGAGCCTCCTCGCCCAAGGGTGGTAATATCTCCTTCATCGGTAATTCCTTGAAAACCAGCTACTATTAGCACTTGCCCTTTGGCCAGCTCTTCTTTCAATCTTTTGGTAGCAATATCTCTAATGCGAGCCTTACCAAAAAGTTCGTCTGTCTTAATTGGAATCTGGAAAGCAAGAAGGGCCTTAGCCGGATAACCCATGGCGTTTAAAGCCATGGCTAGAAGGGCTGAAGAAACCTGTTCCCCAGTAGCCACCAGCATATCAAGCTCGCGTGGACTTGGTTCCTCTACCAAATCATAGGCAAGTTTGAGCAAGCGGTCTGTTTCTCCAGCCATGGCTGAAACCACCACCACTACATCGTGGCCTTCATCTCTATATTTGGCAATACGCCTGGCCACGTTTTTTATACGCTCAAGGTCACCAACAGAAGTGCCACCGTATTTCTGGACTACCAGCATGTGCTAATCCTCCTCTTTTTTACCTCGCCAGACAGGGTCTTCACCAAAATGTAAAAACCACCAGTCTTCTGCATCTGCCCCCTGATCGTTGGGGCGCAAATCAATTAAGTAGTGCTCACAATAATCCATCAGTAAGTGATAGGCCTCATTCAAACGCTGCATGGACTGAGTATCGCCTTTTTTGTCTGGATGGAATTCAGCCGCAAGCTTCCGATACCTGGCCCTTATCTCTGCACGTGTAGTCTGCAAAGGAAGTTTTAGCAACTTACGTGCCTCTTCTATTTTTTGCCATTTATTCCTGGCCATTTTCCTCTCTCACCAATTCGTTGAATTTACCCTATTTTGGAAAAATTGACTAATCTTAGATAACTCCTGAGATTGTATCGTTTGCCCCGAGAAAGCAAGGGATCTACTAGTAATGATAAAGAAAATACCTCGCAAGTAAGAAAAAACGCACTTTTCGCAGTGACTTTATGTTGCAACATTTTTTAAAATATCATTGAGAACCGCGAAGTGGCGAAAATATCTCAGATAACTTTTGTTAGCTTTAAAAGGAGAACTAAACAAAACGGGGCACCTGGTGTGCCCCGTTTTACCCTGTTGTAATATCAAAAATAAGCTTAATTACGCCAGACCCACTCGGTCTTTAAATCTACTTTTTTGGTATCTTTGAAAAAGAGAACTTCATAGCCGTCAAATTCGCCAAAGGGGAGATACCACACCTTGACATCTATTTCTAATTCATCGGCTAAAAGTTCCCGGGTTTTTTTACCATTTTTGACGACATCTTTATATGGGAAGGGGATTTCAAAAGTCTCTTTTACCTTTTTCAAAGGCGGAAGACTTGTATCTCTTAACAAGCCACTCTTTTCATAGGGGCCTCGCCCCATTTCTTTGCCGCGCCCTAAACGCCCAGGATGAGGCATATAAATAACCTGTTTTTTGTAAATCTCTTTGGGTTTTTTGCCTACAGTTTTAGCGGTCACTTCCAGGACCACTCTGTTGGGAGTAGGTCAGCCATCAGGTATTACGTGACCAGCTTTATTAAATATTCCTACTTTAACTACAGCTAAGGGGATAACCCCTTCTTCTTTATTTTTACGCCAAAAGTAAGACATGGCATCTACATCAACATCAAGGGCCATTTTAATCATAGTCTCATCGCGATAAGCCTGCATATCGTGGCCCAGGCCACTTTCTTTCATGTGACACTCCTGACAGGTTTTGTGGCCACCGGCATGAATGTAAGAATACAAGTAACTTCCATAAAGCGTGGCACACTGAGAGGGATGTTCTAATTCAAAATTTGGCCCCAAACCGTGGCATTGACCACAGAAAATAGATTCACCTAAAGCTGGAGCCTTTTTAACCATAGGATAATCTTCAGATTCGTGTTCATATTCGTCTTTTCCGTAAACAGCTTTGGGGTCAACCGGCCCATCAACCCAAGGATGGATAATGGCCTTTTTCTGATGGCAGACCAAACAGCCAATGTTTAACGAATTTAGCTTTTCTTCCATCTCGTCTGCCAGGTCATCGTCTCCTTCTTGAAGGGCCTTTTTCCAGGTATAAAGGGTTTCCACTATCTCGCGAGCTACATCGTCGGTGGCTTCATCAAGCTGAGGCAGGTGACATTTAGCACAAATCATAAGGTGCTTGACCTTAATATCTTTTATGTCTTTAACCCCTGAATAAGGAAATCTTTTAAGCCCCTTTTCAATAGAGGTGATAATGGTAGGAGCAGTTCGCCCGGTCCCATAAAGAGGGCGGGCATGCAAGGAGTTTTCCCACTGCTCGTAAATTTCTTCATGACATTCCTGACATGAAGACGAATCATATCTTGCCGCCAGTTCAGCCATAGTCTTAGCCTTTTTCTTTTGGGCGGCTAAAACATGACCGGTAACAACACCTAAGGAAAGGAAAATTAAAACTAAAATAACTAATTTAAATAACCGCATAACGCCCCCTTCAAGTAAATTAATTATTTTGTTCACTGAAATTAACATAAATCAGAAAAAAAGAGCAAGAGAAAGAAGGGCTAAATTCGTGAATTTTGTAGCTTTTTTGACTTTTATAGCATCAAGGAATCATCATCTAGCATTTTTTCCATTGTTTTTTGACTTTTTCTCAAGCGTTCAATTGAAATGGCCAACTTTACAATTTCGTCTCGTGAACGTTCTTCGGATATACCCTTTACCCCTAAATCTACATCAAGATTACCAAGGCTCATTTCATGAACTTTTTGGGTTAGTTCAGAAAGGGGCTTAATTAATTCAAAACGAACTAATACATAAAGAATAAGAGTTACTAAAAGAAAGGCCAGAGGAGCGTAAAGAGAAATAGACTCTCCCAGCAAACTCAAAAGATTCTGATCATAAAAATTAACTTTAATGACCCCTGCTGCCTCACCTAAACGTAAACGGGGAGCACCGTTGCTGGCTTCGTGGCAGGAAACACAGGCTTTTGAAACTATTATTGGCTTTTCATAAGAAAAAACACTATTTTTTAATGACCAAGCCTCTCCAGAGGGAGGAATAGATTTAAAATCAAGACTGATTTTAGCTTTAGGGTCTTTAAACAAGCTGGTTACAAATGATATAAATTCTGGATCGTGAACACGATATAAGTCTATCTGGTCTCCAGTAGATTCTAAAAGACCAGAAACCGTAGCCACTGTTTTGAGCCCCTTGTTATCAGTAGCCCAGATACCGCCTAGCTCAGCGGAAGAAGAAATCAGGCTATCAACTACCTTGGCCACCAAGCGTGAACTCATGAGAAGTTCTGTTTTTTGCAAATTTCGCAAGTTATAATAAAGACCTACTGCACCGAAAGCAAAAACCATTATGAAAAAGAGAGCCACTTTATCAGCTAGGCTGAAGCGCCTATCTTTGCGCATTATCATTGCATCCTCCAGCTACGAATAATATCTTTGGTTTTATTAATAGCCTGCTGGGCCAAGTGATTTTCATCTATTTGCTCCTGTAAAGCCTTTAAAAACATAGAGACATTTACCAGCGGTAACCCTTTATCTGTGGCTTCGGCTTTTAACAGAGATTTCTTAACTATTAGTTTGGCTGCCGGACCATAGTGTTTAGCCAGAAGTTTTACTATTTCATTAAAGAGGACAAGAGGGATAAGTTCCTGTGTTTTGGGAGATTTACTATTGGCAAGCTTTTCAAGCTTAAGGGTTAAAGCGTTTAGGGCCACACTTACCAGTGGACCTGGCACCGAAGACTTAAGAACTAAAAGTACCTGGTAGTCCTTTACATTTTTAACCACCACTGAACCGGATTCAAAAAGGGCCACTAATTCCTGGGTAGGAGTTTCTCTTTTTTGGTCTAAAGCAGCAAAAATCTCGTCAAAGGATTGAAAAAGAACATCCTGTATTTCAGAAGAAAAAAATTCTGGCAAATAACTGAATACAGGCTGGCCTTCACGGCTAACCAAAACGGCGTTGACTTCATCTAATTTTACCAAACTAGTTAGCAGGTTTTTCACTTGGCAAGCTCCTTTCTAAGTTCCAGGAGTTTTTTGCTCCACCAGAGGAGGCCTTTTTTAAATTTGGTTTGAAAGCCAACAATTTCCTCTTCCAGGACCATAGCAGCTATTAGTTTATTTTTCTGGGCCACCGCAAACCCGGATAACTCTCCCAGACTAAGGAGGTTGCCGATTTCCTGAAGATGAAAAACGGAATAAGAAATTGTTCCCGCTAGCTCTTCACCTTTTCCCTCACCCGATCCTTCAAGTATTTCGCCTTGCCTGTTGAGCAAGATAAGGCTATCTGTTCCAGAAATTTTTTTACTTACCTGTTCAAGCAAAGAATACTGAGGAGTTTTCTGCACTTTGGTTTCTTCTTTAACTTCAGGGGGTTCAAAATTTAAAGCCTTTTCAAATAAATCATCGTTTATAAAGGTTTCCTGAAAAGCCGCTTCATCTTCCTGGCGCAGAGCTTCAAGTAAAAGGGCCTGAACAGGGCCGATTAAATTCCCCTCTTCAGGCCATCTCACAGGGGGCCTTACTTCAAAACGGCCTTCTTTAAGGGAAATAAGTTTACGCAAAGCTTGAAGGCCTTCTTCTACCTGACTGCCAGCTATTTCTACGTGAAATAGATTTTCTCCTTCAAGAAAAACCCGCCCCACCCCATCTGGCAAATGAACTAAAACTAATAGGCGCTCTCCCCTATTCACCAAAAGTTGTAAGACGTCTCCTAGGGATATAGTCTTCAACTGGCCCTGCATAATGGGAGGGCCGCTTAATTCTACGACTTTTTCTTTTTTACGCTGAGGTTGGCCCATATGGACCTCCTAAAAAGTCTCTTTATTAGAATTTTCGGCTAAAAAGCAGGGAAGGTTTAATTTGGAGATTTTATTTTTTCAATGAGTTCAAAATTGATATGACGGCGGGAAACGTTTACATCTTTTACCTTAACGCGCACTAAATCACCAAGCTGAAAGACTTTTCCTGTACGTCGCCCCACCAAACGATGGTTCTTTTCATCAAGTACATAGTAATCATCAGCAAGATCAACCAGGCGCACCACACCAGAGACATAAATTTCAAAAAGGTCCACAAAAAAGCCAAAGGCCGTAACCGCCGAAATTACACCATCAAAAACTTCACCAATGCGGTGCTTCATAAGCATTACTTTCACCCGGTCAAGGGCCTCGCGTTCAGCCTCCATAGCTATGCGCTCCCTTTCAGAAAGGTGTTTACCCATTTCCTCAAGCTTTTGGAGTTTATAGGGAGGCTTTTTCTTTTTAAGGGCAGCCTTTAAAGCCCGGTGGACTACCAGGTCAGGATATCGCCTGATGGGAGAGGTAAAATGGCAGTAGCACTCTGGGGCCAGGCCAAAATGGCCTATATTTTCAGGGGAATACTTGGCCTGTTTAAGAGAACGCAAAAGAAGGGTATTAACTAAATAGGCGTATGGCTTTCCCTCTGCCATTTCAATTACCATCTGGAGCCAGGATGGCTCTGGTTCGCGAGGAAGCTTTAATTCCAAGCCCAGGGTGGCAACAAAGTCCACAAATTCTTTCAACTTTTCAAGGTCAGGTGGCTCATGCACCCGGTAAAGAATAGGATAGCCTTTTTCGGTTAAATACTCGGCCACCGCTTCGTTGGCCGCAATCATAAATTCCTCAATAATAAAATGGGCAAAATGACGTTCACGCCGCACAATGTCTTCAGGCTGACCTTGAGCATCAAGTATTACCTCGGGCTCGGGCAGGTCAAAGTCAATACTTCCCCGCGCAAGGCGCTTTTGCCTTAATAAACGGCAAAGTTCAGCGGCATTCTCTAACATCCCTAAAAAGCGCTTATATTTACGCCTGGCCTGAGGATCTTTCTTTTCAATTACATCTCGCACAATGTTATAAGTAAAACGCTGGTGACTCTTTATAACCCCTTCGTAAAACTTCATCTGGCGGCGGTTGCCCTCTCTGTCAAAATCAATGACTGCCACCATGGCCAGGCGGTCCACCTCTGGGTTCAAACTACATAAATTGTTGGAAAGCTTTTCAGGAAACATTGGCACCACTGTGCCTGGGAAATAGACACTTGTACCACGTTCGTAAGCCTCTTTATCAAGGGCGGTATTTGGCCTTACGTAGTGGGCTACATCAGCAATGGCCACATAAAGGCGCCAGCCTTTTGGTAATTTGCGTACATAAATAGCATCGTCAAAGTCTTTGGCAGTTTCACCGTCAATGGTTACAAAGAGAAGTTTACGAAAATCCTTGCGACCAGCTTTATCTTCTTCGCGCACTTCGTCAGGAATTTCTTTAAGCTCTTTCTTAACCGCCCGGCTGAAACGGAAAGGAAGCTCGTATTTATAAATAACGGCTTTGATCTGGGTGGAAAGATCTTCTGGGTCTCCTAAAACTGCGATAATACGCCCTTCAGGAATCTTTCGCCCAGGGCTAAAGTCAACAATTTCCGCTACTACCATGTCGCCGTCTTCAGCACCCTTGGTAGCATCAGGTGGGATGAGAATTTCAAAGGGGAAACGGTCATCTTCAGGTATAACAGTAGAGACACGACGGCCACGGTAAAAGAAGCCTACAATATATTTTTTGGCACGTTCAAGAATTCTAATAACCGTGCCTTCTGGGCGTTTGCGTGTAGGGGTTTCAACTCTTACTACTACTTTGTCACCGTTAATGGCCCCCTTAAGACGGCCAGGAGGAATGTAAACTACGGGTTTTTTAAGTTCTTCAGGTTCAAGTAAACCGTAACCATCAGGGTGGACTTTCAGCTTTCCAGTAATAAGCTGCATCTGCTCAGGAAGGCCATAACGCTTGCCTTTAATATGAACAAGCTTCCCCTCTTTGGTTAGCCTCTTAACCAGGGTGCGGAATTCTTTACGGTCAGAGGTGGGAATATTCAAAATATGGTAAAGCTCACGTAAAAGAACCGGGCGGCCAGCCTTTTTCATGGCCGCCACTATCTCTTTTTCCGTAGGAAGGCCCACACGGGGCTTTTTCTTCTTTTTCTTAGCCATTTATCTAATCTACTAAGTTATATTAAAATTCCGGCTTGATAAGTTTTCTGGCAACCTCTACCACCAAAGACGCTTCTTCCATAGTTTGAAGAGCGTCTTCGCGGGTATATTCCTCCGTGGGAATAAAGTCCACGTCTCCATGAAAAGCTAGTTCTCTTTCCTTTCTTAGCCTTTTGGAAATCCGGGCAAGTTCAGGTAAAGTTGTAGAAATTTCTTCCAGAAAAAGCTCCGCGTTTTCAAGGAGTATTTTCCCCACATCGTGCCATTTAGGCGGGTCAATACCCACCTGTCTCAACATAGCTTTTTGGGCCAGTTCAACTATCTCCTGGGTTTCACGGACTACGTCTGAATAATCTTCTTCAAGAAGGACAGGTAAAATTTTTAATCTCTTGGTAGCCTTGAAAAGATAGCTTTGAGCAAGAGTCAGATTAGTCATAGCTCTATGATTTCTCCTAGACGATAGTCTGGCTTAAGTATCCAGTACCAGCCTCCTCCACGTCTTACGCGTTTTGCTCCCAAACGTTTAAGTTTTTTCCGTAGTTCCTCAAGATAGTTCTTAAAAAAGTCTTCCCGGTCTTCTTCCTCTAGGGAGGCCTTCTGCTACTACCAGAAGATCAATGTCTGAGTCTGGCCGAAAAATACCTCTTACCACCGAACCAAAAATAGCTACTGAAACCAGCCGTTCTTGATAAAAATCTTTTATCCTGGCTAATAATTGTTGAATAAACCGGTTATAATGTTCTTTATAGCCTGTTAAGTTCATCTGAAGTTATTATTCTTATGAGTACCCTTTTCCCCCTGGCATTAGGGCGAACCTCTTGAAACATCCAGCCTGTTATATCTCGAAGGAATACATGGCGTTTAAATCCATCTGTAGGCGTATAGACAAGCAACACTCCAGCTACTTTTCCATCACGGTCAAGCACAATATCAACCCTTTCAAGAAAGTTTATATTTCCAGGGCCAAAGTTAGTAAAAACATAGCCCAGGGTAGTGGGTGGTCTTTCTGGAGCAAAAAAATAAGCGGCGTAAAGGTTTTTTTCCTGCTGAGAAAGGACCATGGCCTGGCAAACACTGGCCCATAACAAAAAAATTAAAAACATTAGCCAACGCATTTTACCCTCCTTACTTCCAGCCACCAACCAGGTGAAGGTGAATATGGAAAATAAGCTGCCCTCCACCCTTTTCCACATTGAAAAAAAGCTTATAACCTCTTTCGGCTGTGCCAAGTTCTTTAGCCAGTTGTTTGGCCACCATTATCATTTCTGCCACCAGAGGGGCATCTTCTTCGGTAAGGTCATTAATGCTCCGAATGTGTTTTTTAGGTACAATAAGAATATGAATGGGAGCCTGGGGGTTTATATCTTTAAAAGCCACAATACGCTCACCTTTATAAACAAAATCAGCTGGAATTTCATTATTTATGATCTTACAAAAAATACATTCCTCAGCCATAAGCCACCTCCTCTATTGAAAATTAAGATTACGATATTTCTTTTACTAAACTCAACCTTTATTAATTAAATTTTGCAATATTTCGGGGCAAATTTTTTGTGACATTTCTAGCCTAGCCTTTGATGCACCCCATGGGTAAAAGTTTGGCTACTTTATGAGCAAGGCCTGCCCGATGGGCCACTTCTACTACTTCAATAACGTCTTTATAAGCCTCAGGTGCTTCTTCCACCAGCCCTCTTTTGGACTTAGCCCGCACAATTATGCCTTTTTTACGAAGTTCAGCTACGATTTGGTCTGCCCGCCAGCGCTTTAGGGCCTGGTGACGGCTCATAGTGCGCCCGGCCCCGTGGCAGGCTGAACCAAAGGCCTTTTCTTCACCTTCTTCCGTGCCCACCAGGATATAAGAAGCCGTCCCCATGCTCCCGCCAATTATTACCGGCTGCCCTACGTGACGATAACGCGCAGGAAGCTCTGGTCTCCCAGGCCCCCAGGCACGGGTAGCTCCTTTGCGATGCACGTAAAGTTCTTTAACTCTGCCATTAACCTTATGTTTTTCTACCTTGCAGGTGTTATGGCTCACGTCATAAATAACTGTAATCCTTGCCTCAGGAATAATCTCAGCAAAGACTTCGCGCACAAGGTGAGTGATGACCTGCCGATTAGCCAGGGCACAATTTACACCACAGGCCATAGCCCGGTAATATTGTTCGCCTTCAGGAGACCTTATGGGCGCACATACGAGTTCCTTTTCTTTGATAGGGATGCCATATTTTTTAGAGGCCTTGGCCAACACTTTGAGATAGTCTGTGGCAATCTGATGTCCAAGGGCCCGTGAGCCACAGTGAATGGAAATAACTACGTCTCCCACTTCAAGGCCAAAGGCTTCAGCCGCTTCTCGGTGATATATTTCAGCCACATATTGAACTTCAAGGTAGTGATTACCAGAACCTAAAGTTCCCACCTGGCGATGCTGCCTTTTTTTGGCCTCAATGGAAACACATTTTGGGTCAGCCCCTGGAAGACAGCCCTTTTCTTCTATGTATTCAAGGTCTTCTGGCTCCCCATAACCGTTAGCCACCGCCCAGCGAGCCCCGCCTACCAGAACTTCATCTAGCTGACTTATAGAAAGCTTGATTTTCCCTTCTGAGCCTACACCAGCAGGGATAGTGTGAAAAAGCGCATCAATTAGCTCTTCAAGGACGGGTTCTACCTCTTCGCGCTTAAGTCCGGTACGCAAAGAGCGCACTCCGCAGGAAATGTCATACCCTACCCCGCCTACAGAAATTATGCCGTCGTCATCTGGATCAAAAGCTGCTACCCCACCAATAGGAAACCCATAGCCCCAGTGAGCATCTGGCATGGCAATGGAAGCACGCACTATCCCTGGCAAACAGGCCACATTGGTTACCTGCTCGCGTACTTTTTCGTCCATCTCTTCTATAAGCTTTTTACTGGCAAAAATACGCCCTGGGACTCTCATGGAGCCTTTTCTGGGAATTTCCCATTCATATTCGCTAATCTTTACCAAAGATTTGAGTTCCATATTATCCCTCCCTCCCAAAATTTTGCCCTACTATTAATGAATAGGGCTATCATTATGCCCCTTTGTCATGTGAAAATGCTCTCCTAATAATTAGATGATAAGGGCTAGCAGACTTAAAAACAACTACATTTATCCTTTTCAGAAAGGAAACCAAAGATTAAATTTCTTTTTAGAGAAAAGTCCTTTGCCCAAAATATTTAAGGAGGAAACTATGGCCATTATGGAAATAAGCGTTATTCCTCTTGGCACCGGCTCAACAAGCCTTGGACGTTACGTAGCTGACATTGAAAAGTATCTCACTGAAAAAAAAAATACCCCACAAACTTACAGATATGGGCACCATTATTGAAGGAGATATAGAGGAACTTTTAAAAATTGTTCGGGAAGTCCATGAAATACCTTTCAAGGCCGGCGCTAAAAGGGTATATACCGCTCTTAAAATAGATGACCGTCGGGACAAAGAAGTCCACCTTGGTGACAAAGTAGAACACGTTAAAAAGCACCTAAATGAAACATCTGCCTAAAATTCTTTTAGCAGTAGGAGGAGGCCTTCTGGCTTACGGCCTCCTCACAGGTGGTTTTGGTTTTGTGTGGTCAAGGGCTGTTTCGCTTTGTCTTTCCTGTATGGGGCTTGAATGAAACTTCCCAAACGAAAGTTCGTACAGTTATTTTTTGCCCTTTTAGCCAATACCAATGTCAGCTTTTTGTGGCAAAAGGCCCTTTACCGCGGGCCGTTTAAAGGCGTTTGTTTCCCAGGGCTTAACTGCTATTCCTGCCCGGCAGCTCTTTTTGCCTGTCCCTTAGGCGCTTTACAGCAATCTTTGGCAAGCCTGAGGCTACTTGGCACCCAGGCCGTCTCAGCCATTACTTATGTAGTTGGAAGTATTGTACTTTTTGGGCTTTTTATGGGAAGAATCGTATGCGGCTGGGTGTGCCCCTTTGGCCTTCTTCAGGAACTACTTTACAAAATAAGAACGCAAAAATTTGCCTGTCCCCGTATTCTTTACTACGTAAAATACATCCTGCTCGTTTTTTTTGTGATTGTTTTACCCATAACCCTGGTAAGCGAAATCGGCTACGGTAAAGTCTGGTTCTGCCGCCTGGTCTGCCCGGCTGGCACTCTTGAGGCCGGTCTCTTTAACCTGGCTCTAAGGCCTGAGCTTTCCGCCCTGGTAAAGAGCCTTTTTTACTGGAAAATAGCCCTGTTAATCACCGTTCTCACACTTTGCGTATTTTATTTTCGTTTTTTTTGCAAGGTCTTATGCCCCCTTGGCCTTATTTACGGACTTTTCAACAAAGTTGGTTTTTTCAAACTCAAGTGGCAAAACAGAGCCTGCCTTGATTGTGATATTTGTGAAAAGGTCTGTCCCATGGGCCTAAAAATTCCCGAAGAATTGAATAGCGTTGAATGTATTCGGTGCCTTAACTGCTTAAAGGGCTGCCCAGCCAAAGTAATAGAACTTGAATTTTCTCTAATTCTCACCGAAAGATTTGACTCTCGTAAAAGTATTGGTAAAAGAAAATTATGCGCAAAGACGGACGAAGGCCTGACCAAATAAGGCCGGTAAAAATAACGCCTCATTACTTAAAGTACGCAGAAGGCTCGGTGCTCATGGAGCTTGGCGAAACCAAAGTTATTTGCAGCGTCTCGGTAGAAGATAAAGTTCCTCCCTTTCTTAAGGACACTGGCATGGGCTGGATAACCGCTGAGTACGCCATGCTTCCCCGCTCAACACACCAGCGCACCCCGCGTGAAAGTGCTACCGGCAAAAAGGGGCGCTCTTATGAAATCCAGCGCCTCATCGGCCGCTCGCTTCGGGCCGTGGTGGACCTTGCACTTCTCGGTGAGAGGACTTTCTGGATTGACTGCGACGTTATGCAGGCAGATGGCGGCACGCGCACAGCTTCTATTACTGGTGCCTGGGTGGCCCTGGCCCTTGCCTTCAGAAAACTCTTAAAAGAAGGCCTCCTTGCCCAGAACCCAATGAAATATCAGCTTGCCGCCATAAGCTGCGGGCAGGTGGGAGGCGAAGTGCTGCTTGACTTAAACTACGACGAAGACTCTTTAGCTGAAATTGACGCCAACTTTGTTATGACAGCCGAAGGACACATAGTTGAGATTCAAACCACCGCGGAAAAAGAGCCCTTTCCCTGGGAAACATTTGAAAAAATGAAAAATTTGGCCTTAAAAGGCATAAAAGAACTTACCCAAATTCAGCAAAAGGTGCTTGAAAATGCCTAAAAAGATACTGGTGCTGGCCACAAGAAATCCAGGTAAAGTTAAAGAGATTAAAGCCTATCTTGAAGACCTTCCGGTAGAAGTTAAAAGCCTTGCTGACTTTCCCGGGACTCCAGAGGTAGAAGAAACAGGGAAAACTTTTTTTGAAAACGCCTTCAAAAAGGCCAAAGAAATAGCCGAAGCCACTGGCCATCTGGCCTTGGCTGATGACTCAGGCCTTGAGGTAGATGCCCTGGGTGGTGCTCCAGGGGTATATTCAGCTAGATACGCCGGCACCCACGGAGATGACCAGAAAAACATAGAAAAATTACTCCAAGAACTTGAAGGCGTACCTCTAGACAAGCGCACAGCCAGGTTTAAGTGCGTTATGGTGGTATATCACCCGAGCGGCAAGTGGTTTTCAGCTGAAGGCGTGTGGGAAGGGCTAATTTCCCTTGAACCCAGGGGAGAAAAAGGCTTTGGTTATGACCCGATATTTTTGATTCCAGAACTTGGTAAAACCGCTGCTGAACTCCCCATTGAAGAAAAAAACAAACTTAGTCATCGGGGCAAGGCCCTGGCCGAAGTGAAGGCAAAACTTCCTTCTTTTCTTAAGGAAATAGAATAGTTTTTTAAAGCCTCTCAGGCCCTTGCAAATACCTGTAACTAATTTATATTGAAACCCGGTGGGCGGTTAGCTCAGTGGTAGAGCGTCATCCTCACACGGTGGAAGTCGCTGGTTCGAATCCAGCACCGCCCACCAAATTTTTTTAAATTTTTAAAAAGTAATATAGACAAGGCACCTCCTTGCTCCGCAAGGGGCCTAAAACTAAGTCCAGAAGGAGGAAAGTATGGCAGAAAAGTTACGCAAGTATGAAACTCTTTTTGTCATCCACCCTGATCACCTTGACGCTAAAGATGAAATCGTAGAAAAGGTTTCCCAAATTATCCAGCAGGACGGCGGTGAAGTCCTAAAACAGGACGACTGGGGACTCAGAAAGCTCGCCTATCCCATTGAGAAAAAGCGCCAAGGTTATTATTACCTCATGGAATTTGCCGCACCTGCCCAAACCCCGCCCAAGCTTGAGCAGAATTTCCGCATAGACGAAAGGATCATACGGTTTATTGTGGTCAAACTTGATGAAAAATACGAACCCGAAAATTTAGCCGCTTAAAGGAGGAAGACATGGCTAACGAAACTCAGAGCACGGTAAGACGCCGTCGGTTTTATCCGCGTAAGAAAATATGCCGCTTTTGTGCTGACCCCAATCTTAAGATTGACTATAAAGAACCTGAAATACTCAAGGCTTTCATCACCGAAAGGGGTAAAATTATCCCCCGTCGGCAAACTGGCACCTGCGCTAAACATCAGCGCCAGTTAACTACCGCTATTAAACGGGCTCGTATTATGGCCCTTTTACCCTTTATTGCTGACATTGAAGACGAAGAGTTTGTGAGATAGGAGGTTAACATGCAGGTTATCCTTAAAGAATATGTCCCCAACTTAGGTGCCCCTGGAGACGTAGTCACCGTTAAACCAGGGTATGCCCGCAATTATTTAATTCCCAAAGGCCTGGCTATTCCGGCCAGCAAAAAGAGTCTTAAGGCTATAGAAAGAGAACGCCAGATAATCCTTGCCAAAGCCGAAAGAATTCGCCGCAAGCTCATGTCTGAGGCTGAACGCTTAAACGAAGTAGAACTTGAAATTCCACAGCGCGTGGTAGAAGAAGACCGCCTTTACGGTTCTGTTTCAGCCACAGAGATAGTCAACGCTTTAAAAGAAAAGGGTTTTGAAATCACTAAAAAACAGGTCCTTCTTGAAGAGCCTATCAAAAAACTGGGAGAATATATCGTTCCTATTAAACTTTCAGCTGATGTTACCGCTCACATCAAAGTTAAAGTTGTGCCTTTAAGCTAATTTGCCAGTCAAAGAGGGGCTAATTGCCCCTCTTTTTCCATTTAAGAAAGCGAAACACTCACTATTTTTGACACGCCTTTTTCTTCCATGGTCACCCCGATGAGAAGGTCAGCGTGCTCCATTACCCGTTTATTATGAGTTACCAGAATTATCTGGGAATATCGGGCTAGCTCCCTTAGTAAACGTATGAATTTTTCGGTATTGGCTTCATCAAGGGGAGCGTCAACTTCGTCAAGAATACAAAAAGGCCCTGGTTTGACCAGATAAAAGGCACAAAGTACAGCTAAAGCGGTAAGCGCCTTTTCCCCTCCTGAAAGCATGGAAAGATGCCTTATGGGTTTGCCTGGTAGTTTCACGGCCAGGTCAAGTCCCGCCTCAAGAGGGTCATCACTTTCTGTAAACTTAAGTTCTGCCTGCCCCCCCTCAAAAAGTAAGGGGAAAATTTCACCAAGTTTTTTATTGGCTGCTAAAAGGGCCTCTTTTAGCTTTTCGCGACAGGTGCGATCTATTTGCTTGAGAGCCGAAATTAAATCACTTATAGCCTTCTCTAAGTCAGCCTTTTGCTCTACGAGAAAATTTTTTCTTTCTTCAGTTTTGGCAAGCTCTTCTACGGCCTGAAGATTTACCGGACCAAAAGAATTTAACTCCTCTTTTTTTCTTTTTAGCGCTTTTTCCAGCTCTACCAAAGAGACTTTGTCAGTATCTTCATTTAAAGGTAAATAAACATCAAATTGTTCCTGGGCCTGCTGTTTTAAGTGGCTAAGAATTAACTCTATTTCCGCCAGATCTATTTCCAGGCGATGTAGTTTCTTTTCTTTTTGGTCTCTTTTTCTCTCAAGTTCCTCCAGATTTTTAAGAAGTTCTTTCAGACTATCATCTGTTTTAAGATAAACTTCTTCATTTTCATTGAGCTCGCTTAACAACTTTTCCTGTTTTTCTTTTAAACGGTCAATTTCTTCTTTTAAAGCAGATATTTTTTTCTTAATACTTTTTAATTTTTCTTCATGAATTTTTCTTTCTTCTTTTAGTTTTTCTAGATCTCTTTTTAGATTAACTTCTTCCTGAAGAAGTCTTTTTTCTTCATTCATTAATTGCTTTAGTTTTTCCTGTTCAGCAGAAAGCCTTAATTCAATTTCTCTAATTGTTGACAAAATATGTTTAAATTTTTGACTTTTTATCTTTAAAATTTCCTCTTTTTTTCTTAATTCTTCATCTAATCTTTCTTTCTCTTGTTCTAAAAGTTCTAAGTTTATCTTTTCAAGTTCCTTATAAATTTGGGTTATTTTTTGTTTATTTTCTTCTCTTCTCTTTTCTAAAAAGTCTTTATTTTGAATTATCTTTTCGATATCAAGACTTATTTTTCTAATAAAGCTGTCGTCTTTTTTTATTTCTTCTTCATTCTGTTTTGTTAGATTAAGATTTTTTTGTAGCTTTGACTTTAACTCAATAATATTTTTTTCTAAATTTTTTAACCTTTCTTCGCTTTCTTTTAATTCGCTTTTAAGAACAGGTAAAATTTTTAATTTTTCATCTAATTCTCTTTTGTATTTTAACAAACTTGGCAATACCTTTCCCCTAAGGCGAAAAATACCTTCAGGCTCCCACAAATCTCCTTGAGGAGTAACAATAGTTTGTTCTTCCTCTAAATTAATATCCTCTTTAAGACTTATATTTTTAATCTTTTCTTTTAAAAGAAGGGCTGGATTTTTAGTATGGACAATTAAACAAGGAAGATTTTCCTCCTTTAAGAAATTTATAGCTTTTTTACAAATATCTTTGTCTTGAAAATAAAGGGCTTCTAAGATTTCAGGAAAGGCTAACTCAGCAATTTTTTCTTCTTCAGGAGTCAATTTTATTATTTCAAAGATACTTTCTATCTTTAAACCTCTAGCATTTAAAACTTTTGCCGCCTTTGATTTTCTAGCTTTTATAGTATTTTCTAACCATTCTATCTCTGAATTAGTTTCTTTTACTTTCAAACGAAGTTTTGAAGCTTCTTCCTGCTCTTTTTCCAGAAAATTTTTATTGTTTTCTATTTTTTCTTCAAGTTCTTTTAGAGTTAAAGCCAAGCTTTCTTGTTGCTTCAATAATTTTCTTTTTTTCTCCTCTAAAAATGACTTCTTTTCTAATTTTTTTTGATAATCTTTTTTAAGATTTTCTAGTTCTTTTTCTATGTTTTTAACTTCGCATAAAAATTTTTCTAACCTTTTTTCTAGATCTTTTTTCGTTTTTTTCTTCTCTTCTAATTGATATTTTATTTTAAAAACCTTTTCTTTAATCTCCTTTATATTGTTTTCTATTTTTATTTTTTCTTCTACAAAAGTCTGCTTGTTTTCTTTTACCTTGTTAAGTTCTTTTCTCTTTTCCTCTAAGAATTGACAAATATATTTCTTTTCACTTTTTATTTCTACCAATCTTTTTTTAATAAAGTCTAACCTCTCCTTTTTACCTGCTATTTTTTCTTCGATTTTAATAAGTTTTTGACCCAGACTACTTTCTTCTTTAAGTAGTTCATAATATCTTTTTTCAGTCTCCCTTATCTCTTTTTCAAGGGCGTTTACTTCAGTTTTAAGGGTTTTTATTTTTTCCTTTAGCAAGAAAACTAAGGCTTCTTTTTCTTGTTTTTTAGATTCAAGATGATTTATTTCTTCTAAAATAGCGTTAACTTCTTCGTTAATATTTTTAACTTTTGCTAAAACTTTCTGGTGTTTAACTTCTTGTTCTCTAAATTGAATATTGAATTTTTTAAGACTTAAATTTCTTATCTCTTCTTGGAGGGTTAGATATTTCTGGGCTTTTTCAGCCTGAACTTTTAGTTCTTCCAGGCGATTTTCTACCTCTAATAAAATATCTTTTACACGATTGAGGTTTTCTTTGGTCTTAGAAAGCTGTTTTTCTGTTTCTTCTTTTTTGAGTTTAAAACGGGCAATGCCTGCCAGCTCTTCTAAAAAACGGCGTCTTTCCTTAGGGCTAAGTTCTAGAAACTGAGAAACTCTTCCCTGGTCAATAATACCGTAGCCCCTGGCGTGGACCCCGGTATCAAGGAAAAGATAAACAATATCTTTTAAACGGCACGGCCGGTTGTTGAGATAAAACTCACTCTCTCCATCCCGGTAAAGACGCCTGGCTACAGAAATTTCGCTAAGTTTAGCTAAGTCCCTAGGGCCTTCGTTCTGGTCACTCTCAAGGACGAGCTTAACTTCAGCAAAATCTGGACGATGGCCATTTTCGCCGGCATAAATAAGGTCTGTCATCTCTCTTACACGTAAAAACCTCGGGTTTTGTTCTCCCAGAATCCAGCGTAGGGCGTCCACCAGATTACTTTTGCCACAGCCATTAGGGCCTACAATGGCAGAGATCCCGGCGGGAAAAACTATGTTTATCTTTTTGGGGAAAGATTTAAAGCCAAAAATTTCTAAGCGCTTTATTCTCATCTCCTGGAAAATTTAACGAAAAACTATTAGTCGGCAAGATTTCTGGCCACTTTTATCTGTTCTTGAATACAGAGTTCCATCGCAAAGCAATAGTCGCCGTGGCGAATCTTATATCCCTTAACTGGCACTCAGGAGGGATTGTTTTGCCCGAGATTGCTTCGCCACGGTGTGGCTCGCAATGACTCCCCCTATTTGTCACTGCAAGGAGGCCGTAAGACCGACGAAGCAGTCTCAGAGATTGCCGGGTTGAGATCGCTTCGGCCTCTGACGGCCTTTCAATGTCTGAGCCGTGTTACTGCGAGAAGGCCGTAGAGCCGACGAGCTCTACCGGGTCATTGCGAGGAGCGCAAAGCGCGACGAAGTGACCTACCGGGTCATTACGAGGAGCGCAAAGCGCGACGAAGTGACCTACCAGATCGCCGCGGCACCGATAGTGCCTTGCAACAAAGATTGCTTCGCTCCGCTCGCCATGACATAGCCAAAGTTCTATTATGTCCGGGATTAATAAACTGTATCCAAAAGCCTGCTTGCCAGCGTGAAAATATAAAAGTTTAGCCTTTTCTAGAAAGGTAAATCTTCTTCAGGTGGTGGTTCGTCGATAAAGTCTGTTGTTCCAGTTCCAGGAGCTGATGGCTCCGAAGAGACTTCATCACGGCGGCCAAGCATTTGCATATTCTGCGCGACAATCTCTGTAACGTAGCGCTTAATGCCATCTCGGTCTTCATAAGAGCGAGTCTGAAGTCTCCCTTCTATATAAACCTGGCGACCTTTAGAAAGGTACTCACCACAAATTTCAGCCAGCTTGCCAAAGGCCACAATACGATGCCATTCAGTTCTTTCCTGGCGCTGGCCATTTTTATCCGTCCAGCGTTCTGAGGTAGCCAACCTGAAAGTGGCCACCGGCTGGCCATCAGCGGTATAGCGAATTTCAGGGTCTGCCCCGAGGCGGCCAATAAGAATTACCTTGTTTACACTCATAGAACTCTCCCTAAATTATTTGTCCTCCATAACTTTAACATAAATTTTGCGGGTACGCGGCCCGTCGTATTCGGCAAAAAATATGCGCTGCCAGGTACCAAGGGCGAGTTTACCATTTTCCACAAAAACAAAAGTCCCCGGGCCAGTTAAAACAGCCTTTACGTGAGCTGGAGAATTACCTTCTAGATGTTTATAGGAAAACTTCCAGGGCACGAAATGATTCAAAACCGAGATTACATCATCAGCTACCGCAGGATCTGCCCCTTCGTTGATTACAATGCCACCGGTGGTGTGCGGACAATAAAGAAAACAAATGCCACTTTCTACCCCGGTAACCAGAGGGGCTACTTTATCAGTAATATCAACTAGTTCTGTTTGTCGGTTGGTTTTAATGGTAATGGTTTTTATCATGGTGAACCCCCTTCTGAGGATTGCAAGAGATCTTTGCAAAATATTTTCTGAAACTGCTTCGCCTGTCCCGAGCGAAGTGAGTGATCTCCTCGCAGTGACAACAGGGGAATATGCTCCTCGCATGACCAACGGGTACATTGAAAACAACTCTCTCTACCTCGTCTTCGCAAGCCCCTGCTTCCGTCATTGTGAACCACGAAGTGGCGAAGCAATCCCTCTCCGAGGCGACACCGTCGCCGTGGCGATCTCAATCTATGTCTAAAATTTACGACGGATTTTAGTCTTTTAAGGTTTTACCACTATTTTTAAGAACCGCTTCTTCCCCACGCGTAAAACATAATCCTGGCCGTTTTTTAAAGTAATATCTTCTTCTTGCACCTTTTGACCGTCAAGGTGCACCCCCCCCTGGGAAATAAGCCGTCTCGCCTCAGAAGTGCTTTTAGCAAGGCCGTGTTCTTTTAAAAACCGAGGAAGCCAGATATTTCCAGACTCTACTTCTACCTGAGGGATATCTTCAGGGAGCCCGCCTTTGGCAAAGACCTTTTCAAACTCCTGGGCGGCTTTTTCCGCCGCTTCTTCTGAGTGAAATTGGGCTACAATTATTTTGGCAAGTTTAACTTTCAAGTCTTTAGGATTAACCCTGCCTGAAGAAGCTTCTTCCTTCCATTTGGCAATTTGTTCCAGGGGGATATCGGTCAATAATTCGTAGTAACGCCACATGAGTTCATCACTTATAGACATGACTTTGCCGAACATTTCCTGAGGAGGTTCAGTAATGCCAATATAATTACCAAGGGATTTACTCATTTTCTGAACGCCATCAAGCCCCTCAAGAATTGGTACAGTCATCACTACCTGGGGCTCCTGGCCATACTCCCGCTGAATATCCCGCCCAACCAGAAGATTAAAGAGCTGGTCTGTGCCGCCAAGCTCAACATCAGCTTCCAGGGCTACCGAATCATAAGCCTGAATCAAAGGGTAAATCAGTTCGTGAATAGCAATGGGGCGATGAGACTCAAAACGTTTTTTAAAATCTTCCCGCTCAAGCATACGAGCCACGGTATATTTAGCACAAAGCCGAATGAAGTCTTCCGCGGTGAATTTAGACATCCACTGACTATTGAAGACCACTCTGGTCTTTTCTGGATCAAGAATTTTAAATACCTGGGCCTCATAGGTTTTGGCATTTTCTAAAACCTGTTCCCTAGAAAGCGGAGGCCTTGTTTCTGAACGGCCTGAAGGGTCACCAATCATAGCGGTAAAATCACCGATGAGAAAATAAACTTCATGGCCAAGGTCCTGAAAATGGCGCATCTTGCGCAAAAGCACAGTGTGCCCTAAATGCAGGTCAGGGGCAGTAGGGTCAAACCCGGCCTTTATTTTGAGAGGTTTACCTGTTTTTTCCGCACGCTTGAGTTTTTCAAGCAATTCTTTTTCATCTATAATATCTACGGTACCACGTTTCAGATAAGCAAGTTGCTCTTCAGGTGTCATCCTGGGCACAGTTTCCTCCTGCTAAAAAATTAGGTTAAAAACATAGCGCAAGCTAGATGACTTGCAAGGATTTAACAAATCCGCGGCAAAGGTTCACCGCTTAAAGGCGGCACCGGGCGTGTTCCGCCATAAATTGTTTTAAGATAAAGGCCTTTGGGCTCAGAAAGAACTTCTCCAATTACGGCTGTTTCCCGGGTTTCAGGAAATCCTTGCAAAAAAGCCTTAATTTCTTCAGCAGCTCCTGGTTCACATGCCAGAACAAAGCGCCCTTCACAGGCAAGGTAAAGTGGGTCAAGGCCAAGAATCTCAGAACCAGCTTTTACCTGCGGCCTTATGGGGATAGCTTCTTCTTCAAGAAAAATCCCCACTTGAGCCGCCTCACAAAATTCATGAAGCACTGAAGCCAGGCCCCCTCTGGTGGGGTCACGCAGGGCCTTTATCTCAGCAGGAAATTGAGACAACAACTCAAAAACCACGTGGTTTAAGGCCTGAGAATCGCTTTCAAGGCCTTCAAGGCCTAAATTTTCTCGTGAAGCCAAAATGGTAAGGCCGTGATCAGCAATGGGACCTGAGACCAGAATTCTATCTCCTGGGCTGATGTTTTCAGGCAAAAGTTTTATCCCTTCGGGGATTAGCCCCAAACCACTGGTGTTTATAAAAATTTTATCTCCCTTGCCCCGGGGAACAACTTTGGTATCACCACAAATGATTTTTACCCCGGCCTTCAGAGCAGCCCGGGCCATAGAAGCTACTACCTGTTTCAAATCAGCCAGTGGTAGCCCTTCTTCCAGGATAAAAGCGGCTGAAAGATAAAGGGGTCTGGCCCCCACCATAGCAAGGTCATTAACTGTGCCGTGCACCGCAAGGGACCCTATATCCCCTCCAGGGAAAAAGATTGGGTCAACTACGAAGCTATCCGTAGTAAAAGCAAGCCTTTCCCTGGAAAGGGTAAGCATAGCAGCGTCAAGCATGGGTACTTCCCTAAAATGAGGCCAGAAGACCTCTTCAAGAAGCCTTTGTGAGGCCTTGCCCCCGCTTCCATGTTCTAAAAGGATAATTTCGTCTATTCCCATACGCCGTCTATTTTTGCTCCGCAGGAAGGGCAGGTTCCTTCAGGAGTTATTTTAAAGCCGTGTATCATAAAGCCGTAGCGCTCAATGAGAAGTTCTCCACAGTGCCAGCAATAAGTATTTTCAGCCTCAAGACCTGGCACATTTCCCGTATATACATACTTCAATCCTTCCTTTTTGCCAATCTCATAGGCCGTCTTTAAGGTTTCAACTGGAGTAGGTGGCCTGGTAAGAAGCTTATAAGTAGGATAAAAACGGGTTACATGCCAGGGAGTCTCTGACCCAAGCTCATCTCTTATAAAACAGGCAATGTCTTTTAGTTCAGCAGGATCATCATTTTCTCCAGGGATAATCAGCGTAGTAACTTCCAGCCATACACCCTGGCTTTTCAAGTGCTTTAAAGTTTCAAGTACTGGAGCCAGGCGGGCTTTACAATGCTTGCGATAAAATTCGTCTCGAAAGGCCTTAAGATCAATATTGGCCGCGTGTAAGTCTGGATAAATCAAATCAAGGGCTTCTTTAGTCATGTAACCATTTGAAACAAAAACGTTTTTGAGTCCTTTTTGAGAGGCCAATCTGGCACAATCAAGAGCAAACTCAAAAAAGATGGTGGGTTCATT
Source organism: Thermodesulfatator autotrophicus (assembly GCF_001642325.1). Classification (GTDB taxonomy): domain Bacteria; phylum Desulfobacterota; class Thermodesulfobacteria; order Thermodesulfobacteriales; family Thermodesulfatatoraceae; genus Thermodesulfatator; species Thermodesulfatator autotrophicus. The sequence continues at coordinate 29,463 of NZ_LSFI01000023.1, forward strand.
GTAGGTGTATGAAATCGTCTGACAGGCTGTTGCCAGAGCCGCTTCTACCACCCCTTCAGGGGTGGCTGTTTCACCAACAACCTTGCCTTCCAGGCGTGGGTATTGTGAAATTTCATAATTCTGGCAGAAGTCACACTGGAAATTACAGCCTACGGTGCCAATAGAAAAACTCCTTGAGCCTGGCAAAAAGTGAAAAAGGGGTTTCTTTTCTATAGGGTCCACGTGTTTAGCAATTATTTTCCCATAAACTAAGGTGTAAAGAACGCCGTTTTCATTCAAGCGCACGTGGCATATTCCGTATTTACCGGGCTGAATATGACAGTGATGATTACAGAGATTACATTTTACGCTTTTATCAGGAAGTTTTTCGTAAAGAATGGCTTCACGCATATATCCCCCTCCTCGCTCCTTTATTTTCAAGTTAGACATTAAACAGCTTTTGTAAACCGGAAAAAATAGACTTTGAAGCTTAAAAAACTCAATAAAGTTATTAATGAGAGCGTAAAACAGATGATAATTTGGGTTGTCATTGCAAGCGAGCCAATGGCAAGCGAAGCAATCTCTTAAGCATGGCTCTCCCTTCACTTCATTTATTGAAATAGAGAAACATAAGTGTTATTTTGTTGAAAGCTATAGATCTTAGCCGGCGTAGCTCAGCTGGTAGAGCAGCGGATTCGTAATCCGCAGGTCAGGGGTTCAAGTCCCCTCGCCGGCTTAAATAAAATCAAGAGTTTTAGAAAAGCGCTTTTCTCTATGATCCAGCTTTCCCTCCCGGCAGCGAAAACGAAAAAAACGATTGAGGTGAACCACCCCGAGTTTGCCGAATATAAAAATCTGTGGAACTCCTGAAACCCTTTGCCGCTGAGGAAGTACTCACGCCAGGATTCTAGTAATCTTCTATAATGCTTGTGTATCAAAGGATAGCGGTATTTTGTGTGCCTATTAACTGTCAAACTCCGGAGTTAGGTCAGGCCTGAATAACCCGAGGTGGTTCATTTTTATCATGTAATCACTACTTGCATTGACAAATATGTCTTAATTGGTTCAAGAAGTACGAATAACAGAAATTTCAGGAAGATCCGGTTTGTATTCCTTACCATCTATAATATTCAATTGCCGCCTTATAATACCGCGCATTTTAATAGCTGGCTCCAAGCAATATTTACGGAATAAATCACGGTTTATACTTTCTGGTTTAAGAGGTGCGTAAGGCATCAAAAGCTTTAAAAAGCCCGTAGTAATTTTTTTAATAGCGGTGATATCGCGAGTATCAGCTGTGGGAGAATAGTCTAGTAACTCATCTACAAGGGCTAAGTATCTAACATCACTCCGTAAAAGATGCATGATTTCAGAGAAATATTCGGTGTTAAGAGCCCAGCCAAAAGCTTTAAGATTCTCTTTCATCCGGGGAAGCTCCCATCCTTTAATAAACCCGTGAAAACGGTCAAGAAGAGCTGACTCGTGAAATACCTGAGGCAACTCTTGAAACATATTTTGATAAACATCCATCAATTCTTGTCTTATATTTCCCAAGAGAATAAAGCCTGCTTGTGCAGTTCCGTGATAAGTTCCCACCCGGAATTCACCACTTTCAAGGTAACCCTTAAGGGCACCCCTTATTTCTTCTTTGTCAGGAAAACTTATGCTTTGTATTTCGTCTAAAGCTATGTAATCATAGCGAGCAATTAATCCAGGCTGTCTTTTCTGAATATCGTAAAAAAGACGGGCTCTGGTAATACTTCCTCCGCTAATAAGCCAGCCATATTTACTTATTTGAGAAAATAAATAAGATTTTCCTGTACCTTTAGGGGCCAGTTCTATTAGATTTGCCCTTTTTTCTACAAAAGGTATAAGACGAGCCAGAAAAAGAAATTTTTGAGGAAGGCTTGCAAAACCCTGGGGGTTATAATCAATGGCTCCTAGTAGAACATCAATCCACTCTTCAAAAGAAAATTTAGCTGAAGCTTCCTGAAAATATCTGAGTTCTACGCGATAAGGCCGAAAAGGCTTGAAGTCGGTCATAAAAATGGTGCCCTGCTCTTTTTTACCTTGAGGTGCGTAAAGACGCCACTCAAGCTCTATCACTCCCCATACTTCTGGATTCTCTAAAAGCAGATCTCGTTTTTCTTTAGCCAAAAAGGGATCTACAATGGCTTCATACTTTCGCGAAGGGAAACCAAAGTCTGGTAAAGAAAATAACATTTCTCCTGTAGGGACATCTAATTCCAGCCGAACTTTGGCCAGTATTTTTACACGCTGATATTCTTGAGCCATAGCCTGTTTAAGGCTTTCCCAGGCGGTTTTTGGTGGAAGGTGCTTTTGAATAAAACTTTGTAGGGTCTCCCAATTTACTTCACCTTTATCGTCGGAAAATTTTTTTATTAACCAATCTCTTAAAAAGCTCGGGATTCCCTGGTTGGCTATATCTTTGTTACGGCGAGGATCTTTGAAAACTACTGTATCAGCAAAAATATCCTTTAATTTTTCTTCCATCATTATAACCCCAGGTCTTCTTCAGTAAATGGTGCTGGTAAAACTTCCAGAAAATCTTTTTTTGCTTTCTGTTGTCCTATTAAAAGTTCAATCTCGTATTTTCCTTCTGGAATATTTGTTATTAGGGCTTTATAACTATTTCCTACCCTTTTTAGTTCTATTTCTTTAATTAGCTCCTTTTTCCTTAGGAGAGCTTTTATTTTCTGTCTGGGCTCAGGGGTTATTTTTACCTCTAGAGTAATTTCGCCTTTGGTATTTTTCTGACATTGCCTGGTTATGAGTTCAAAAACAAAGTCCTCTATTGTTTCAGGTAGAATTTCTATGATGGGCACCAAAACCTCTTCAGGTAAAGCTCCACCATGTCCTTCACCGTAAGAAGTTCTCTTCGCCCCTTTAAACAAACCATGCCTTTTAAGGCACACATATTTGTCTTCTTTGTCGGTTTTCCAGAAATCGCTGGTAGTAATTTCTTCGGAAAGATATTCAATATGGGCCACGCGCCCTCCGCGATGCGGGTCTTTAGCCCCCTTTGGTAAATCAATAAGTTGAGAGTGAAAACCCTTCCAGGTTAAACCGTGGTCAGCGGTAATCACCAGACTTTTATTTTCACTCAAAAGAGGAACAATTATCTCTTGCCATAATTTTTGTAGGACATCCAATTCTTTTAAAAGGTATTCTTGAGAGTTGTTCAGATAATCATGTCCTGTATTATCCAGATCTCGCAAGAAAAGAGCTCCTTGAGGCGGTTTATTAGTTTCTGTAATAGTAGGAAGGTTGGCTCTGGCAAGCTTAATGTGAAACTTCTTACCAGTAAGACTTATAAGACGATAAAAAACACCCAGCCACTCTCCTCCCAGGCCATCAATCCAGACTTGCCGTTCGGGTGGAACTTTTAGCTTTTCTAAAACGTTTTCCCGGCTAGGAAAGCTTTCTACCTTAATTTCTGGCCATTCATGAGGATATTTATTGTTTACTTTGGCCTTACGATAAGTAGAAAAATATTTCTTTCCTTCAATCTCTATATCTTCAAAGTAATAAGCTAGTAAAGGATAGTTTATTTTTAAAACTTCTTTTATTTTTTGAAAAAATTCCTCTTTAGTTATGATCTTCTCCAAAAAGTTTATGGTCAGGAGTTTTTCCTGATGCGTAAGATCAGTAAGTACCGCCAAATTTCTATAATAATCTTCAGATAGACGCTTTTCTGGATTAGAAGGAGAAAACTTTAGTTTTTTTAATATAGTTTTACGTTTTTTAAGAAAATCTAGGTCAAAAGAGAGTTCCAGAGGTGCACAATATAATCTTTCTCCAATTTCATCAGGCTGATGGCAAGAAGCTAGTATCCCAAGCCAAATATCGTCTTGATCTTGATTCTTGTTTTTAGCCCAGAAAATAAGTAAATATTTTCCAAAGTCTTCTTCAGCTTCTATTTTCTCAATGAGTTTTTGAGGAATTAAGTTTTCTACTTTGAAAAATTTTTTAATAATTTCATCTAAGTAATAAGTCTGGCACTTATTTATTAACTTTAGTAGTTTTAGCCAAAATTCATCAGGCCATTCAGGAAGCACTTCAATATTTTTATTAAAGTAGGCTATTATTTCCTTCGGAGAAGCAAAAACCTTTATCGTATTGTTTGGTTTTATTCCTTTGAATTTTTTAGTAAATAGCCAAATATTGTTGGAAACTTCTTTTGTTGTCCAGTATTTAAAGTAATTCTTTAAACCATTAACAATTTTTTTATTTAGAGGTTTAAAGCCTTCAATAGGCGGCGAAACAAACAGTTTAAATTCATCAGTTTTTTCTTCAAGCTTAAAAACTTTTGCTCCTTCATTTCTAGACAGACGAGAAAGCTCCTGTAAAAGAGAAGAAATCGTTTCTTCATAATCAAGCAGAGGTACTACTAGGCGTGGAAGATTTTTTGATTGGAGGTCGGCTAATCTTTTCAATAAAACTTCTGGGGCTCCTAAACCTAAACGAAGCCAGGCACAAAAAGGAATAATAGTTAAAGGACCTTTAGAAGATATAAAGCTTTTTATTCCCTCAAGCGTTAAATGTGGAGCTAGATCTTCTCCCTGGCAAAATTGATTTAAAGTTAAGACTTCTGTTTTTATTTGTAAAAAATCCAAAATTTTCTTAAAGGATAGTTGGTTTTTAAAAATCAAAAAAATAGCAGGAAAGCGATGTTTAGCTTTTAATTCCTTTTCCAGTTCTTCTTTAAGGTCTTCAAGTTTGTAAAAAGTTAACATTTAATTTAGCCTGGCCAATATTTTTAGTCCAGCTTCCGGATCTTCTACCAAAGAAAGTAAAATTTTTTGGCTCTTTTCAGGAGAGATATTTTTTAATTTATTAGCTAATTCTTGCTTTACCTTGACATATTCTTTGTAAAAGAATTTGCGAGCTATCTCTCGTAAATGATTTTCATGATATATCCAGTCAACAACTGGCATTTTTATTTCTTTTTTAAGTTCTTTGGCTAAGTTTTTAGCGAAGTCCTTTGGAAGTACTGTTAAAGTTTCCTCATCTACATTTAAAAGTCTTTGTAAGAGAGTTTTCTCTATTTTTTGAAGATTAGTCAATTCTTGTAATTTTTCTTTATGTTTTTCTATAAAACTAAGAAAGCTGTTTAATTCTTTTTCAGAATAATCACTTACCGAAGGACTATTAAGAATTACTATAAGCCTTTCAAAATTTTTTCCCTCAAGTAACCAGTGAACTGGTAGATTATGCTTTTCACTCCAGTCTCTTGGTGAAGAAGAATTGGTAAGCTCCTCCCAATATTTTTTTAGTTGTCTGAAAATTTTTACACATTCTAAGCGAGTACATTTCTCTTTAAGTTTATTTTCAAAAGTGTTCACATCTGTTTCAAAAAGTAAACCTTTCAGTTCTTCAAGCAATTCATTTAGTTCTCTAGAAGATATCTTTTGATGAAGCTCTCGTTTTATCCATTTTTCAAGGAAGTTAATAGTGTTCTTTAGTGTATTTGTAATTTCCGTTTCTTTATTTTCCAGTTCGTCAGCTAACCTAATCTTTTCTTCAGCAGATAAGTTTCTATCTTTTGCTAGCTTTGCTAGCCTTTCTAAGGTTTGCCTTAAATCTGTCCCTATTTCTCTGGCTAGAAAGAAAAGATTAACTTTTATCCTTTCTGGTAAGAACTTTTCTCTAAAATAATCAATCATGTCAGTAAAAATTTCACCTTCGTAATAAGAAGTTATCTTTCTTAATGATTGAGCTATTTTTAGTTCTGCCAAAACTTCTGTTAGAAGATTTTCTACATCTTTTTCTTTCCAGTAAAACAGTTCTTCAGGCATGAGTCTGCGTAAATGTTCTTTAACGAGAGAAATTGGTAAGTTATGTTTTTCTATATATTCTGCAAGTGGTGGAAACTTTTGTTTAATAAATCGTTTAAAGGATCCTTCAGCTACTTTTTCTTTGAAAATTTGAGCTATTCTTTCCGAAAAGTTATACTCTCTTTCAATAATATATATACCAGCCAGAACCTTTTCTAACGGCAAGTCATCAGTTTCAATTTCAATTATTCGCGAAAGAGTTAAATCCGAAGGAACTCTGAAGTCAGATACCTGCTCTTCACTAATTATCCAGAGATGGATTAAATCAAGAAATTTATACCAGGCCTTATTTTCCTCTCCAGCATCAATAAGATCCTTAAGATTGGTATAAAAGTTTACATATTTAAAGGAAAATAGTGGGTAATTTAGGTCTTTCACTTTGTCTCTAATACGATTACGCAAACTTTCCAGATAGTTTGGCCCTTCAAGATGAAAGGCCTTCTTAAGGCTTTTAGCCAATTTTTCTGCCTCTGGAGATGAAGCACAGAGATAATAAGAAGTTTTGTTCTTAAAAATTTTGATTAGGCCTTCCCTTAGTGCTTCAGGACTAGCTGTTGAACTACGAGTTTCATCCCAGAGATAATAAGGGGGTTTAGCGAAATCTCTTAAGGCATAAGCCAATACCAGTTTTCCCGCTGAAGAAGGATGGAGTCCAAAAGGAGGGTGTTGAAGTTCCTCATAATACAAGTCTGTCAGATTTAGGCGGCCTTCTTTTTTAATCTTTTTTTCAATTTGGGATTTTATTTTACCGATGACACTATCTTCTTGAGGGCTCAATATTTCAAGTCTTTCCAGAAATTGTCTATACTGATTATCGATTTTTCTGAGACCTAACCCTATGTCTAAAGGTTTTTTAAGGTCCTGGAATCTTGTATAAAGTGTAGCTGGCTGGGTACAGATTTTTTCTGGCCCGTAAGGAAATAGCTTTTGCACCACTTCAGCCAAAAATTCTTTAAACGTTGGGAGCCATCTGCCAGGTTCTTCTCTGTTCTTCCAGATCATTTCAAAATCGTGATAACTCGTCTTTTCAGCCCAGTCTTTTTCAATATTTTCTGCTTCTCGCTGGTGATATTGGGTATTTCGACTATCTCCCTTCTCTTTAGCATAGGTTTCCTTGGCCCGGTGTTCTAACCAATTTTCATATTCTTTCTCGCTAAAGGGTGGCCTTAAAACCAAAAAGATTGTTCGTTCAAAATTTGGGGCTATCTGACGGACCTTTTCCAGGACTTTGAGTCGTTCTTCTTCTGATACTGCAACCACTCCCATTACAAGCACCTGGTAGGGCTCAGCTTTTGACTCTAAAGAAGAAGCCTTGGTTATAAATTCTGTCCACGAAAGGACATTGAGTTTAAAACGAGGCTTTAAGTGTTCTTCAAAATAAATGCGTTCTTCAATGACACTAGCCAGCCGCTCTCGCACCACTCGTTCGTAAGGCCAGGAGCGTTTAATTTCCTTTTTTAGTTTACCAATTACACCTGGGTCATAACCAAAAAGAGGCACCAGATATTCTTCCTGGCCACCACTGCGTTGTGAAATATTTACCAGCCTCTGCTCCTGGAGTTTTCTTAAATGCTCTAGAGCCTTTTCGTATAAATCCGAGAGCAAGGCCAACCTTAAATTTGTTTTATCTGGGCGCAGAAGATCAACAGGGTTTAGACGATGGAGAACGTTTTGAAGCATAACAATTTTAAAGGTGTTTTGGGCTTCTATATTATCAATTTTGGGCAAAGAAGACTCTACAAAGGAAACAAGGCTTCTTATGTCTTCTGGCAATTCCTCAAGGGCTCCTTCAGCAAAGAAATAATCCCAGAGTTTGTCTGCAAGGAGCCAAAAAGGACCTTCTTCTGTCTCAGGACAATGTTCAATAAACCAGGCAAGACCGTGTTCTTCGTCTTTTAAAAACTTAAAAAGACTCCTTTGACTTGAACTGTGTTGTCTGGCAATAGAAGCCAGAAGATAAGCTGTATAAGGATGAAGAGGCCATAGTCTTTTAAGATGTTCTTCTCTTACCCCTTCTTCTTCAGCCACCAGCCTGGCTACTGTTTCCGTTAAGGTGGTCCAAAATGACTCGCACTTGCTAGTTGCCTCTTCTTCTTTTCCAGGAAGAACTTCAATGCTTGGTCCAGCCAGTTCGTAGGCAGTAACAGGCTCAAGAGTGAAATGGATTCTCTTAAAACGATCAAAAAGTTTTTCGGCTGTTTTTTCGTCAAGGGCCGCCCGTTGTCTTATTGTTTGCGGGGTAACATGAGTGACGGGCAGTAGGTAAAAAGGAATTTCTTTGGCCGCGTGAGCCAGTTCTTGAAAGTCTCCAAAGGGTGCATTAGGACGGAAAAAGTCAGTAAATTCGTCCCAGATAAACCAGATACCCGCCAGACTATTTTCCTCAATACATTCCTTAAGCCAGGATTTAATATCTTCAGGTGAGGCGTGGAGCAAAATATGGTCATTTTCAAGGAGTTCTTGAATTTTTTCCAGCAAGACAAAGCTGTCTTCACCTGAATAAGACTTAAGGTAATTTAACAAAGACTCTTTAGATTCAAAGCTTGCGAACATTTCGTCCTGGTAGCGCTCAAAAAAGTCTGAAAAATAGGCAGGGCGTTCTTCAAAATACGAATATATCTGCTCCCTATGTGTTCTGGGAACTTTAAATCCTCTATCTATAAGAGCTTGTTTCACTCCTTCCTGAATAGTTTGCAAAAATATACCCGAGGAGGTAACAAACGAAGCAGAAGATTTATAAGCTACCAGCCAGTGTCCTTGCTGGCGAAGGGCCTGGAAATCTTCAGCCAGATCTCGCAGAATAGGATGTCTTCTGAGATAATCCAAAGATTCTTCAAGGCTGTCTTCTAAAAGATGCTTGATCACGAAACAGGCGTAAGTCTTTCCCGTGCCGTACGGGCCGTATATCCAGACTGGTTTAGCATTCTTTTCTCGGCGTCCGGCCGCCAACACGGCTTGAAAGAGATCTCTAAAGGTCTTATGTGGGATAAAGGCCTGCCAGGCCTTGGGGCTCTTGGTGTCTTCTTCTTGGGTATAAACATCTGTAAAGTCTTTTCTTATTCGTAGAAAATCACGATAACGCCACATGTTAAAGCTCCTTCAACGAAAAAGTTTCTCCATCCAAAGAAAAAAGCGGCCTGCCGTTGGCCATTAGCTGACGGAAAAGGTCTTTGGGCTTTCCGCCAAATATAATCCAGGGGAAAGGAAGCTCTTCGTCCAAACGGAATCTGTCTCTTCCTGTTTCCTTATTTAAGCGTTGGAGAGCAAGCTTTACAGCTTCTTCTGAAAGGTAAGGGTAGCCTTCTCGAGAAATTTCCCTCTGTCTGCCTTTTCTTTCTACTTTACCTTGCTGAAGCTCTTTCCCCACTGGTGTTCTTTCTAAAAGACCTACCAGTTCCTGAAGGCCGTTTTTCAAGGTGCGACGCTTATAATGTGGAAAGTCTGCCGCGAGTTTCTCTAAAAGCTCACTTATACTCCACGAGCCTTTACCTAAACGCAACACATACCAGCGCGCCGTAGCAAAATTAAAAACCACATTTACCCAGAGCTTTTCCCAAAGGGCTAGCTCTTCAAGGCCCTGTTCTTTAAACGCCTGCGCCAGGGGAGTGGGCTTTCCCTCTTTATCCAACAGACCTGTGGTTTTAAGCCAAACTCGCAGAGAATCTACCTGCCGTGGACCAAGACCCCCTACTTCTTCCCAGTCTTTAGGATGTGTAAGCCAGAGAGCTAACCATTCCTTCCGTAAGCCAAAAGTTTGATGCTTATAAAATCCCTGCCAAGTCATCCAGTACTGCCTCAGCGCTTTTCTCTTCAGCTAGATAAATGGCCTCAAGGTCATAGACCAGATCCACCTTGAGCCAGTCTGGAAAGTTGGTGGCAGCCGCCCGCAAAAGGGCTGAAAGCTTCTCACGCGAAAGACCAAAAAGCCCGTAAGGAGTCTCTGGGCTGAAGGCCATTAGCTCAGAAAAGCTAAACTCGTAGCGGCCACGAAATTCCGCCAGGCTAAAAAGGGCAAAAAGTAGCCCTGGAAGGGTAAGTTCTTTTAATCCCTGTTTGTAAAGAATGCGCTTTCTCTTGATCTTCTCTACCTGGGAAATTTTTGTCAAAGGAGTATTTTCAAAGAGGCCCAAAAGGGCTGAAATGGCGTTTTCACGCGTACGTTTGGCTATGTCTTCTCCCAGGCGCTCTTCAAGCTCTTTCTTGGAAATGGTTTCTCCCCAGGAAACCTTTTCCAAAAACCAGCGTATAAGCGGCGAACCATAGGAGAGCTTTACCCAGATAACCTCCCAGGTAAGGGGCTCATCGGCCCCTAAAGCTATAAGGCGTTCACCTAGAGGGGTAAGCTTCAGGGCTCGGCGCTCAATAAGGCCGGCATCTCGCAGCCAGGCGCGAAAAGCTTTAATTTGCCTTGGCCCCAGAGAATGGTTATCCCAAAATTTTTCTCTTTTTTCTTGATACTCTTTTAGCCATTCTTTACGAAAACCAAAAGTCCAATATTTATCCAGGCCATGTGTACGCTTTGGTTTTTCTAAGGCAGTATTTAAAGATTTAGCCACAAAACAGCCTCCTTCCGCAAAGCTGAAGCACTTAAGACAATGGCGGCAACTATCCTTATTCCAAAAAAGCTGGCCATTATCAAAAAATAAAGCCCCGAAAGGGCACTCCACCTCACAGGCCTGACATCCTGTACAGAAAACAGCTTTTTGAACCGCCGCCTTTAAAAGCCCTTTTAGCCCAGCCAGATTTTTATCTTCTTCAATTTTAAGTGAAAAATCTTGTCCCTTTTTCTTTAAGGTGCCGTAAACTTCACCCTTTTTAGTTTTTAGACTGAATCTATCATGGCCTAGCTCTTCAAAGTGGCCAGCAATCTTGAGCCACCTTTTAAGCCTTCCATAAGCCTTTTCTGGGAAAAGAATTTCGAGACCTGCAGTATTTTTAATGTTTATTAAATGGGCCTGTTTTAAATACCATCCTCCAGCTCGTGCCCCCCAGGCCTGTGAGTTAATAAATTCTTTTATTTCTTTTTCGGCCTTTTTACCACAGGCTAAAGCGTAATCTTTTAAAATATCCAGAAAAGGCTTACAATCTTTGAGAAAAGCCTGCCCTTGTACAAAGGTTGACCAGGTAGAAGCCAGGGGACAGACCACACAGCCTACCCGTGAAAGCCCAAAGCGATAGCCCTTGTGTAGAGGGAGCTTGCGCCAGAAGAGATAAAGGAAGACTTCTACCGCACTCCAGGCAATAACAGGTCTTGCGTTTATCTGCCTTTCATGCTTGGCTCCTGGCGAGACCTGTGGATAATTGGCACGCCGCTCACTTTCTAAAGCTCGCACTCCTTCAAAAAGGAGGACCTTAAAGTCAGGTTGTCCACAGAGTTCGCGTAGTAAAATAAGGGTGGGCACACTTTTGTGTACTGCGCAGCACCAGCGCTGAATGCGACTCGGCGGCCCGAAAATCTTCCAGGAATCCCTGGCCTTAAGAGAGGAGCGCGCCGTAAAAAAGTTCAGGTGTTCATAATATTTCTGAGCCATTTTAACAGATTCATAGGTGGCGGAAAGTTCCATGTCTGTGTCGTTAAAAACAACCACATAATCTTTAGGAGTCAGCACACGCTGGACGAGATCAAGAAGAACCCAGGAATCCTTACCTCCGCTAAAAGAAACACAGGTAATATGAACGCGAGGTCTAAAGTTCCTATAAGTTTCAGCAATAAAATCAAGGGTTTTATGGGTAAGGTCAAGAAGAAAATCCCGATTTCGTCTGAGCATTTTAGCCACATCTACAGGGTAAAGAGCTAGGCCTTCTTCAAAGACAGTAACTTGTGGTTTCTGATAAAAACCACCCCCACGAACTTCAGCCACTTTACGCCCACGGTAAAAGTAGGCCTTGCCAGGAGAGGCCCAGAGAAGAGGGGCCTCTGTCTCAGGGATAGTCCATACCTTGTTAAGGCCCAATAATTCTAGTTCTTCACGAAAAACCGGCCGTATTTCAGGAGAAGGGCCTTCTCCTTCTTTTTCTGTTAAAAGAATCCCTCCTGTTTCTTCATCCCAGATAAGGTTATACATGTGTTCTTTTTTTAAAAAATATTCTTTTATTTACAACCGCTACGGTGAGCTTTTACAGCTTTCACAAAAATGGAAATCACCGTATTCTTGGAGATCTCCTTCGTATTCTGTTATACCACAAATAAACATAGTGTTTCGTCAACTGTGTCCGC
>NZ_LSFI01000024.1 GCF_001642325.1 Thermodesulfatator autotrophicus
CCTGCGGACACAGTTGACGAAACACTATGGATAAACAATAAGTGACTGGCAAAGTTTCTTGTCTAAACAAAGAACTTTAAGCAAAAACATCCTTTGACAGAAAAAGCGGCTCTTGATATAGAAAATCTGATGAGAGAAAACTCTACAGCATTTAAGGCCTCTCCCGAAACTCTTGCCCGCGAAATATGGGAAGAAGCTTATCTATTGGTAGAACGGCTTAAAAAAGTAATGCAAGACCACGGTCTGGTCTTATCCCCCGAAGAAATTCAAGAGGCTTTAATGAGTTTTGCCCAGACTCTTCTTTTAGCCTCGGTTTCCACTTTTAAAAGAATTTCCCCTGATGAAGCTGAAAAACTTGAACAAGACGTCTTTTTAAAACTTGCAGAGTTAATAATTGAAGACTTTCTTGAGCGCTCTCCCTCTCCTGCTGAATTGGATTATTTTCTAACTTACTTTAGAAGTAGCCTGGAAATCTTGCGCAAGGAGCTAGCAGAAAAAGGAGTTCACCCTGAAAAAGAGCTAGCCCCTGATTTGCGTAAATATATCCAACATATCTCAAGCCGTTTCCTCTCTAAGATAGGAGAGGTCGGCCACTAAAAGAAAAAGCTCTGCTATTTTTTGCAGTAAGGCAAGCCTATTTTGCCTTATATCTTCCTCTTCCACCATAACGAAAACTTTATCAAAAAACTCATCTATTGGGCCTTTTAACTTAATAAAAGAGCGAAGGGCCTTTTCATGTTCCCCTTTTTCAATCAAAGGTAAGGATTCTTTTTTTACCTCCAGATAAGCCTTATATAGCTTCTTTTCTGCTTCTTCTTTTAGGAGATTTTCATTAAAGGAAAGCTTTTCTGAGAGTTTTTTCACCATATTCATTACCCGTTTAAACCCCACGGCCAGCGCCGGGAACTCTTCGCTTTCGTAAACCTTTTTAAGGGCTTCAAGGCGAGCAAGCGTGTCTACCAGGTCATCAAAGCCTGCCGCCATAACGGCTTTTATCATCTCATCACTAAAGCCTCGGTTCAAAAGTGCCCCTTCAAAACGCTTACCTATAAACTGCTTAACCTCAAGTAAAGCTTCTTTTTGGGGGACTTTAAGGCGTTCTTTTAAAAGATTTAAAGCTTCATTTATAAACTCGCTAAGGGAGAGCCTAAATCCTTTAGCCAGGATAACTTCAATAATTCCATAAGCCGCTCGGCGTAAGCCAAAAGGGTCTGCCGTTCCGGTGGGCTGCTCGCCAATACCGAAAAAGGCACAAAGGGAGTCCATCTTATCTGCCAGAGACACTATGGCACCAACTATGCTTTGTGGGAGTTCTCCCCCAGCACTAACGGGAAGATAGTGCTCATAGATAGCGTTTGCCACTTCAGGGGCCTCACCACTTAAAAGGGCGTATTCTTTTCCCATTATCCCTTGAAGGCTTGGAAACTCTTGAACAAGTTCTGTCACCAGGTCAGCTTTGGCCAGATAAGCAGATCTTTGAGCCAGGTCTTTCTTTTCAGGGGCAAGTCTTTCAGCAAGCCAGACCGAAAGCTTAACCAGCCGCTCGGTCTTATCATAGAGAGAACCTAGCTCAGCGTGATAGCCCACATGAGCAAGTTCTTTAACCCGTTCAGGTAAAGGAATCTTTTTATCACGCTCATAATAGAAACTTGCGTCTTCAAGGCGAGCCCTTAAAACTCGCTCATGGCCGGCTATCAAGGCCACAGGGTCTTCAGGCTTGGTATTGTTAACAGCGATGAAATGAGGGAGAAGATTTCCCTCTTTATCAACCACCGAAAAATAACGCTGGTGCTCTCGCATGGCCGTTATTAACACCGGCTTTGGCAAAGAAAGAAATTTGTCATCAAATTTCCCTAAAGTGGCGTAGGGAAATTCCACCAAATTGGCATTTTCATGTAGAAGTTCTATATCTTCTAAAACTTTGGCCGAAATATCAAGCGCAGCGTCGGTCACTTCATCTTTAGTTCGAGCTAGGCGCTCTTCAGGTTCTACAATCACGAAGGCCTCTCTGAGTTTGCGCACATAAGAAACGAAGTCTTCTATTTCTATAGGGTCAGGCGCCATAAAACGATGTCCATAAGTTATATTTCCAGCCTTTACACCTGCCAGCTCAAAAGGCACCACTTGCTTACCATAGAGGGCCAGAAACCATCTTATAGGACGGGCAAAACGAAGCTTTTCAGTGCCCCAGCGCATAGTCTTGGGAAAAGGAATGCCCTTCACCAGCCTTTCAAGAAAAGCAGGCAAAAGATTTATAGTTTTTTCACCTGATATCTTTTTGGTAACACAAACATATTCCCCTTTAGGCGTCTCCTTTATGATTAGTTCTTCTACAGAAACATTGTGTTTTCTGGCAAAACCAAGGGCAGCTTTAGTAGGTTTACCATCGGCATCAAAAGCGGCCTGTTTGGGAGGGCCTAAAATTTCTTCCACACGGTCAGGCTGCTTTTCTGAAAGCTCTGACACGTAAAGGGTAAGCCTCCTGGGGGTAGCGAGGGTCTTTATTCCACCAAACTCTAAAGCAAGTTTGTTAAGTTCGTCGGCAGCCAAATCTTTAAGAGCTTTTAAGGCCGGTTCTATAAACCTTGCCGGGATCTCTTCCGTTCCTATCTCAAAAAGTAAATCTTTAGCCATGTCTTCCACCTTACTTAGAATTTTTTAACCACACTTCTGCTGACTTTTTGGCCAAAGCCCGCACCCTGGCGATGTAAGTAGTACGCTCTGCTACGGATAAGGCCTTGCGGGCATCAAGGAGATTAAAAATATGAGAGCACTTAATACAACAGTCATAGCCAGGTAAGGCCAATCCGGCTTCAAGCACGCGCAAGCCTTCTTTTTCCCAGGAATCAAAAAGACGGCGAAGCATAGCCACATCAGCCACTTCAAAATTATAAACTGAATATTCTACCTCGCCCCGGTGATGAACATCGCCGTACTTGACACTTTTATTCCAGGCAAGTTCAAATACGTTATCAATCCCCTGCAAATACATGGTTAGCCGTTCAAGCCCATAAGTAATCTCCACGGTAACCGGGTCACAATCAAAGCCGCCTACCTGTTGAAAGTAGGTAAACTGGGTTATCTCCATACCATCAAGCCACACCTCCCATCCAAGGCCCCAGGCTCCAAGGGTGGGGGACTCCCAGTCATCTTCTACAAAGCGAACATCGTGCTGGCGAAGGTCAAGGCCAAAGGCTTCAAGGCTTTTCAAATAAAGTTCCTGGATGTCATCGGGAGATGGTTTAATTACTACCTGGTATTGATAATAGTGTTGCAGACGATTTGGGTTTTCACCATAACGACCATCAGTAGGGCGGCGCGATGGCTGAACATAAGCTGCTTTCCAGGGTTCAGGCCCTAGTGAGCGCAAAAAAGTAGCCGGATGAAAGGTCCCTGCTCCCACTTCCATATCATAAGGCTGTAAAATCAGACAACCCTTTTCCGCCCAGAATTCATTTAAAGTTTTGATAACGTCTTGAAAATACATCTCCTTCCTCCTCAATATCTCGCCAAAGCTTAGCGCAAGAGACTACATTCTCAAGGGGGTATAAAATGTTTTTAGTCTTAAATGTTTTTAGTCTTAAAAAGTTCTTTATTAAAATTTCTTTTTAAGCTAAAAATATAAAAAAGATCTTAAAATTTTTGCTTATGTCTGAACTAAAAGAAAAAACCAAAGTCTTGGTAGCGGAAGACGATTATTATTTTAGTTCCTCTCTGTTAGAAGCTTTAAAAAGACGAGGCTATGAGCCTTTAGGTCCAGCCCAAACGGGTAAAGAAGCCGTTGAATTAGCTCGTTTACTAAAACCCGACATCATTATCATGGATATTCGTATGCCAGAAATGGACGGCCTGGAAGCAGCCTATCAAATAAATCAAATGGGCTTTGTCCCCATTATTATTCTTACAGCTTATACAGACCCTGATTTTTTGAGTAAGGCCTGTAAAGCTAAAGTGCTGGGTTATCTCTTAAAACCTATTTCTATTGATGAACTTGTTTCTTCAATAGAAGTTGCTTTGAACATAGGTAAAGAAATAAATTTTCGTGAGACAGAAATCAAGAATCTAAGGGAAGAACTTGGGGCCCGTAAAATTATAGAGCGCGCCAAAGGTTTTTTAATGGACGCCTACAATATGAAAGAAGGCGAAGCTATGCGATTCATGCAACAGGAAGCCCGCCGTCGGCGCATGAAATTGAAAGATATAGCCCAGGTTATAATAGAAATAGGAGAGGACTTACTTAAACAAGCCCAAAACAACCCTTTAAAATAAAACGCAGACCGCAAAATTTTTAAAAGACCTTCGTAAAACTCTAAAACATTAGTTTTTTATTTTAAGGGGAAGTATTGCTTCGCCACTTCGTGGCTTGCAATAACGGGAAGGTAAAGGAGTCTCGTATGACCTGGTAGGGTCACTTCGCCACG
>NZ_LSFI01000025.1 GCF_001642325.1 Thermodesulfatator autotrophicus
ATACGTCGCTTCGCGTGACGCTCTGTAAGGTAAAAAAGCTCCCATTAATATAAGCTGATAACCACTAGATTAATTGTTTTATTTGATAGTAAGCGTCAGAGAGGACTTCCTGGTAATCAAGTTTGCCTTCTTCAATTAAGTCCATGGCTTCCTCAAGTTCGCGCGTAAGTGCCTCATCGGTATATTCTGGATAATTTTTTCTTAAAAACTCGTAAACTTTTCGGCCCAAACGGGTAGGAGTAAGCCTTCCCCCTGGCAAAACTTTTACGTATTTGCGCTGGATTAAGGTGGTTACGATTTCAGCATAAGTGGAGGGGCGCCCAAGACCGCGTTTTTTCATTTCCTGCACTAAAGTGCCTTCGGTAAAAAGCTCTACCCTTGGAACTAACTTAAATTTTTTATCTTCAAGTTTAGCTTGAGAAGAAAATTCTATAACCTTGAAGGTAGGATATAGCCTCTCGAAACCATCTCGTAAAACTTTGGTTATTATTTCCTCCTGCCAGCTGTAAACAGGTAAACTAAAGCGAAGGACTGTTTTTTCCACCAGAGCAGGACGCATCTGGCTGGCCATAAAACGCTTGAAAATCAAATCATAAAGCCTTAAAGCCCTTTCAGGCTCAGTTAAGCTAAGGAGACCGTTAGCCAGCATCAGCCTTATTTCGTGGACATCTCGTGGCCTGGTAGGGCGAATGCCCTCATGAGCCCCACCTTCACCCCAGGCCCTGGGATAAAAGTATTCTTCACCAAGTTTTTCGGCTATATAAGGCCTGGCTACCTGAAAGCGGCCTACCTCTGAAATACGGGTTGAGTCTGTGCGGTGGTAGGTAATCAAGCCGTTTTCAAAAAGGTCCTGTAAGAGGTTCATGGTATCCCTGGTGGGAAGCTTAAGCCTCTGGCTTGCATCTTGAAGCACTGTATCCGTAGTATATGGCGGGAGTGGATTTTTCTCTTCTTCTTTTTGCGCTAAAATTTTCCAGGAAAGCTCATCTAAAGCCTCAAAAACTTGCCTGGCCAAGGTCAAATCCTCAAGGCTTAACTGGAAGGTTTCTTTAAAAAGCTTAAAAGAGATAAGGGCCTTTTTCTGTTTAGCTTTATCGGCCCGTTCAATAACCCAACCAAGCACCGGAGTTTGCACCCTGCCAGCTGAAAGCCTTTTCTGGCCAAAAGCTTCCCAGAGCTTACGTGAAAGCACAAAACCTACCCAGCGGTCCACCACCCTTCTGGTGAGTTGAGCCTTAACCCGGTTTAAATTAAATTCTTCCGGGTTTTTAATAGCTTCGCGAAAGGCCCTGGGGGTTACCTCGTGGAATTCAAGACGCCTGATACAGGAATTAAACGGCCTCATTTCTATGAGGAGGTCATAGGCTATCTTTTCACCTTCAGCGTCCGGGTCGCTTCCGATGTAAACTTCTTCTATTTCAAAGGCAAGCCTTCTAAAACTCTCAAGAATCTCGCGTTTATCGTAAACCCGGCCTTCAGGGCAACGAGTTTTCACCTCTTCAGGATCAACCAGCTGCTCTTTGGTGGCTTCACAAATCTTTATACTATCAAAGAGCGGAATAAAGTGGCTGTTTTCTTTAAATACCCCGAAAAACCCCCGTCTTCTTGAAAGATTAAACACGTGGCCTAAAGAAGCGGTAATCATCAAGACCCTGTCCTCAGCCGGAATTTCATAGACAAAAGCCTCGCCTACCCTGCGAACTACAGGCTTTCCAAAAAAAGAGGCTATGGTCTTGGCCTTGTGCGGTGATTCAACAACCACCAGAGCTGTCTTGATAAAATCTCTTGTAGCTACTTCAGTGTTTTGCTCTCTACGCCGCACCTGAGTAAGTTCCAGGCCAAGTTTTTCAAGGTCTAATGTTTCAAGCGGAACAAAAGAAAAATCATCTCCCAGCTGAAAACGGAGCCGCCTTTCAAGGCTAAGAAAGGCCCGTCTGTCTTCAACCAGCACCACCGAAAGGCCTTTTAATAAACCATGGGCTGTCAGACGAGAAACTCTTCCTGAGGCCTGGATATAAGTGGCCGTATCACCTATCACCAGAAAAAGTTCATCTCCTTCTTTTTTCAAAAACACTTCTTCACTTTTAGAAAGCCTTTCCAGAAAGGCCTGGTCTTTGAATTTATTTTCAATAAAAGCCTTAATTTCTTTAAGGCGTTCAAGAATACGGGGGTATCTGGGCAAATTTTCCTGGGTTAGGGTTAAATAGCGGCGAAGATATTGCAAATCAGAGATGGCCTTCAGGCGTTCTTCCTCATCAAGAATACTTACGATGTTGGCCAGCACACTAAAAAGGCTTTTAGGAAGAAGGTCCACTTTAGTGGGAATAACGTGCTTGGGCACTCCTAAAAATAGGGCGTAACGCAAAACATAAGGCAAATCAATGCCTCGCACCAGAGGATTGGCCAGATGGGCAAGCCCTACCGCTACGTCAAACTCACCGGTTTCCATCTGGGTCATAAGCTCGCCTGGGGAAAGCTCAAGATAACTCAGGACTTTAAAACCCCTTGTCCTTAAAAACTCAACTGCTTTCTCAACCTGTTCTTTACCGTAACTCTGGGAAAGAAACAAAAGCCCACCCTGGCCAAGAATTTTTATGAGTTCAGCGACTTTCTCTAGCAGGCTGGAAAAATCATAAGTAGATAAGTCTTCATAAGCATCTACAATGTTTCGCAAAGAACTTACCGCCCGCTGGACTTCAAAGCCAAGCAGGTAGCGAAAGAGAAGCACCCGGCTGGTACGGGGCTTTAAAGTGGCTGAGGACATAAGAAGGATTTTCTTCCCGGCGTGCCTTTTGCGAATAGCTTCAAGCTTTTCAAAATCCTTTTCACTTTTCCGGAGTTTTAAGGCCAGGGCGATCTCCCGTTCGCTAAAACCCAGAAGTTTAAAAAGGCTCTCTATGTGAGCTGAACGCTTAAGAAAAGAATCAACATCATCTATAAAGACGAATTCAAAATCTATATCTAACAGGTCTTCAACATGCTTATAGAAAAAAGCGGTAGTGCAAACTAAAATATCAAAATCCTTGGCGGCAAAAGCCTCTTTGTCTTTCTTTTTGCCCAGATAAACCAGGATTTTGCGGCTAATTCCTGTTTTCTTAGAAAAGTCTTCAAGCCTTTCCCCTATTTGCTGGGCCAAAAGGCGGGTAGGCACTAGAATCAAAACTCTTCCGGGAAAATAAAGAGAGGCCAGGAGGCCAAAGGTGGTTTTGCCAGTACCGGTAGGGGCAATAATGGCGAAAGATTCTCTTAAAAGTAAACGCTTTATCCAGGTTTCCTGTAGAGAAGAAGGGCCAAAACCAATTGCTTCTCTAAAGTGACGGCGAAACTTCTCAAGTTCAGACAGGGCTTCACAAAAAAGAGAAAGCCTTTTTAGCTGGCCCTTTTCTCCCAGGACTTTACAGATGTCGTTTTCAACAGGGACAGGCAAACATTTAGAACAGGGGAGCCCTTGTTTTAAACGCTCATCACTTATAGTTCCACCACAGTTAGGACAGGCATGGGCCACCAGAAAAAGCACTCACTCCTCCTCAGCCAGTTCAATCAATCTTTCCACCAGGCGCTCAGCGCAAAATACCAGAGACTCTAAGTCAAGGTAAGCGGTGGCATTAGCATCAAAAAGGATTTTTACTTCTGGGGGAAGATTTTCTTCAGGCTCAGCCTCAAAAAAATGAACTTTTAAAGGCACTCTGGGAAGTACATAAACAATAGCACAAAGGTCTGCGGGACATTCTTTCGGTTCCTCTGTTTTTAAAAAACTTAGGGCCTTCTTCAAAGAATTAAGCCTGCCTGAAAAAGCCTCTCCCAGCTTTTCTTCAGCGTAACGGCGAAGGGTTACGGTTTTAGAAAGAGAGCTTGGGAAACTTTCAAGCCCAACGAATTCTCCCTTTAAAGGGACCTTTCCCGCAAAGATAAAATAGTTGTAGAGAAGTATCTGGTCTCTGGGGTCAAGGTCTTTGCCATCTAACCTTCTGGCCCGGGAGGCATTAAGTAAAACCTCTGTATCTAAAAAAGGAAGCTTTAACCAACCATTTTCAAAGCTGGCTCCTAAAGATGGCGCTACTTTTTCTAAGTCTATTTTCTGAACCTTCTTTTTAACTTCCTCAAGGATACGCCAGGCATAGTCTTCTTCTAGGGAGACCTTTTGTTTCACTTCTGGCCAGTTCTCAGGGGAAAAGTAAGGACATTTAGCCGGTTCACAGGCACCAGTTACTACGGCCATGGCAAAAGCCAGGCAGGTAGGATACCCACACTCCTTGCAGTTTGTGCGGGGAAGTTTTTTAATTATTTCTACAGGATTAAGCCCCATAGTTTTAGATTTAAAATAGTAAAGAGCAACAAGCAAGGCGTAAGGCTTTAAGTTTCTAGATTTTCAAGGTATCTTTTACATATGTATTACGATATAGCTTCTAAAGTTATTCTCTCTCGCTGTAAAGAACCATTTCTTTCTTTTTTCTGTGGACTTTCTGTAAAGGAAGCCTATCTTATTGAAAGTCGCCCACAGGAAACCACTTCCTTGAGACGGGCTGACTTTGTTTTGAAAACTATTTTGGATAATAATCAAGAAACTCTGGTTCTGATAGAATTTTTTTCTTCCTGGAAAAGCTGGTACCCTTTGCGTACTTTAGAGTGCCGCTGTCGGCACATACTACAAGAAAATCTTCCAGTTATTACCTTCTGTATTCTTTTTACTCCTTCAACAAAGGCCCAAAATTATTATCAGGATGACGAAGTAAATTATCAATTTAATCTTGTAAAACTTTATGAAATAGACGCCCGCGAAGTATTGGAAAAGGGCCCTCCTTGCCTTCTAGCTTTTATTCCTCTATTAAAAGACGGCTACAAATTTATTGATGAAGCCGAAAAGAAAATTTATCACTCAAACACACCTAAAGAAAACAAAGCAGACCTTTTAACAGGTATGGCCATCTTGGGAGGGCTAATTTCAGAAGAAATTCCTTTAAAACTCATTCAAAGGAGGCGAGATATAATGATAGAATCAGCAGCCTATGAGATAATTAAAAAAGAAGGATATGAAGAGGGGTTAAAAGAAGGCATACAACAAGGCATACGACAGGGACTTCAGCAAGGACTTAAACAGGGGTTATTGGAAGCCATTGAACTAGGATTAAAGTTGAAATTTGGCACAGAGGGACTTAAGTTATTACCCAGAATAGCTAAAATAGAAAGGCCTGAGTATTTAAGTGCCATAAAAGAGGCCATAGAAATAGCTGAAAACCTTGAAGAGATAGAAAAGCTTTTAAACTAGCTATGCCCATATACGAATTTCGCTGCGAAATATGCGGGCATGTTTTTGAAAGAATTTTGAAAATCAATGAACCCTGGCCACCCTGCCCGGCCTGTGGGCAAAACAAAGTCCTTAAACTTCCCTCTGTTTTCGGGTTTACCGATGCCTCTTCCTGGAGGAGTGAACGAGAAGCCGCTATTTTAAAAAGAGCCAGGGATTATTTAATTGATGGCAAGGTCAAAGAAGCCCAACGCTTCCTTTCAAAAGCTAAACAATATGTAAAGACTGACCGCATCAACAAACTTTCAGATTCTTTAGCCAGCCGTAAGCCTATAAAGGGTGCGTACGTCAGCCGAAGAGAACTGGTGGTGACTAAAAAGAAAGACGGTTAAAAATTTTATCAATTTCCTCTAAAAGTTGCTGAAAGGTAAAAGGCTTTTTAATTATTCTAAAGCACTTTTCATCAAAACCGTAGCGTTCAAGTATATGTTCTGCATATCCTGAAATAAAAATAACAGGGACTTCTGGAATAATTTTTTGGACTTCACGGTAAAGCTTAACCCCGTCCATTTTAGGCATAACCACATCGGTAATGATAAGGTCTATCTGGTAATTTTTTTGTTCAATTTTTTCTAGAGCCTCTTCACCGTTTTCAGCAGGGATTACCTCATAATCCAGATTAGACAACATCTCAACAAGCATTTCCCTAATATGAGCTTCATCTTCTACTATTAAAATAGTCTTTTTACCGCCCACCACTTGGCCTCTTTTTTCCTTTTCGGAGAGATGATCTTTCTCCCCGGTTAAACCTATCGTTTCTACATTCATGTTTAGAGGTAAAATGAGTTCAAAAGTTGTACCCCTTTGGGGCTCACTTTCTACCTTTATTTCCCCTCCACAGCGGCGTACAAGGGAAAGGATGACGTTTAAACCTAACCCTGTACCCTTTCCTGAGGGTTTCGTAGTATAAAAGGGTTCAAAAATATGAGCAAGATCTTTTTTTGCTATTCCTATCCCGGAATCTTTTACTCTTAATAGTGCGGCAGGTCCCTTTGATGTTTCAACTCTTCTCGTTGTAAGACTTATTTCACCTCCTTCAGGCATAGCCTCTTTGGCGTTTAGGAGCAAATTGGTAAAAATATGTTGAAGTTCGTCCCGCGATAGACTAACTGGCAGAGGATCTTCGGATAAGTCTAGTTTTAATTCTATTCCCTCTCCTAGCAACTTCTTAAAAATTTCCTGCTGTTCTTTGATAAAAGTATTTAATTCGTATTCTCGCTTCTCAATATCTTTATCGTAACTTTGGCCTGAAAGAATTAAAAATTGCTTAATTAAAGAGCTACCACTTTGCACGGCTTGGATAATTTTCTCTATATATCCTAAAATTTTCGGGTCTTCTCGAGCTTTAAGTTTAATAAGATCTAGATAACCCGTAATAATCGCTAAAATATTGTTAAATTCGTGCGCTATGGTGGCTGACATTTTACTCACTACTTCAGCTTTTTGGGCTTTAATTATCCTTTCTTCCTGTTGCTTGATTTCGGTAATGTCTTCAATCATACCCAGGCGCACTAACTGGCGATCTAACCAGTGGATATAAACTTCGTGTATCTTTAACCAGCGGTTGTGTTTTTCATCAAATATTTCTTTTTGCTCATGATGCCCCGGACTTGGCCTTTTTAAAGAACAAAATTCACAGACCTTGTCTTTCCCGAAAAGGAATTCATGACAAGGGCCTTTATTTATAAGGCTTTGGCCAAAAAATTCTTTAAAGAGAGAATTATGATAAAGAATAGTGTGAGTTTCTGGATGAACGATGTAAACCATGGCTGGCAGGTTCTCAAGGATAGCCAAGAGACGCTCCTGCGCCAGTTTAAAAGAAGTAATATCTCGCCCTAAGATAAGGACACGCCTTTCAGAATCACACTTAAAAGGAATGAGCAAAAATTCCCACCACTTAACTTTTCCGTCAATTTTTAGCTTAAAGACCTCTTTGGCTGGAGCACCCTGGTCAGGCAAGCTTTTTGTTAATTTATTTAGTCTATCAAGTAGCTCCTGATACTGTGGCCGAACCTGTTTTAAATGTTCAAATGTCTGGCCCTGGAAACCACGTCTCAAGTTAAAAAATCGCAAGCATTCTTTGTTCGTAAGCAACCATCTTCCCTGCAAATCAGAAAGAATTACTAGATAAGGAATGTTGTTGAGCAGTTCCTGAAAAACTCTTGAAACATCAAGATATTCGCGCTCACGTTTCTGTCTCTTTATAGCTAGGGAAAGGGTTTTTGCCATTTCATCAAGAATGATGAGGTTTTCAGATAAGGGCTTACGCTCACCAAAATCAACCAGCAAAAGGCCAGACCACCACCTCCCTTCAAAAAGAGGAAAACCAAAAACATGGTGTTTGGCACTATCAAAAAAGCCCAAAGCTTCTACCTCTTCCCTGGTGAGCATTACTCGCTCACCTTCAGAAAACCTGGTTTCAAGAGATGGCCAGGCTTCTTGGTATTCAATAATGTCTGGGAAACGTTCTTTTTCGTCAGGATGAATATATTGAGAGGCCAAAGTAGCTATTAACTGCCAGCGATAATCTAAATGATTGTAATAAACAGCCGCCCCTTTAAGCTTAAAAAGCTCCACTATTCCTTTAAGGAATTTATCAAGGGGCAGATGATACTGGGAAGTGAAAAGAGTATTAACAATTTCTAAAAACTTGGCCGACCTTAATTCCTCGGTATTTTTACTTTCCACAATAATTTCTGTTCCTTCAGCTATTTCACCCAGAATCATATCTTTTCCTTCCATACTCTATTTTTTCGGCAGTCACCGATAAGTCTCAAATACTTTTTTACCTCTATTTCTTTGTTATATTAAAAAACATGAAAAATGTAAAACTTACCCATAAAGTGCGGGCGGCCGGGTGAGCGTCCAAGCTACCGCCAGCGGAGCTGGCTGAAATTTTAAAAGATTTACCGATTTTTAAAGACCCAAACCTCCTGGTAGGTTTTGAGGGAGCTTCTGACGCAGCCATCTATCGTTTAACCGATGACCTGGCCCTAATCTGCACCCTGGATTTTTTTACTCCCATTGTAGACGATCCTTACTGGTTCGGTCAAATAGCGGCAGCTAATTCCCTTTCTGATGTTTACGCCATGGGAGGTAAACCTCTCCTTGCCCTTAATATAGTTTGCTTCCCCCGCAAAGAAGACAAAAAAATTTTAAAAGAAATTTTACGTGGCGGAATAGACAAAATAAAAGAAGCCGAAGCAGTTCTTGCCGGAGGGCATAGTGTTGACGACCAGGAAATAAAATACGGCTTATCGGTAGTGGGGCTGGTTCATCCTGAAAAATATGTCAGCAATAGCGGCACTAAACCTGGAGATGTTCTTTTCCTAACCAAGCCACTTGGTACTGGTATTCTGGCTACAGCTATAAAAGGCGGCCTGGCCAGTTCTGATACTGAAAAGAGAATGATAGAAGTCATGGCTACTTTGAATAAAGCTGCCTCCCAGGCCATGACAGAAGTAGGTGTATCAGCGGCAACCGATATAACAGGTTTTGGGCTTTTAGGACACGCCTTAGAAATGGCCCAGGCCAGCCGGGTAACGCTGGTAATTCAGGCGAAAAGCGTTCCTGTCATAAAAGAAGCCCTTGAGTTTGCCCGTATGGGCATTATTCCTGAAGGAGATTATGCCAACGTGTGCTTCTGCCAAAATAGTGTAGAAATTCAAGGGGAAATAGACGAAGCCTTGCTCTCAGTGCTTTACGATGCCCAGACCTCTGGGGGGCTATTGATAAGCGTACCTGAAACTAAAGCCGATGAATTTTACACTAAACTATTGGAAAAAGGAGTCTTTGAGGCGGCTCGTATTGGCCAGGTAGAAGAAGGAGCCGCCAAGGTAATTGTAACTCCCTAGTTTTTATTCAAAAGATTCTCTATTTCTCTTTCCAGTTCTCTTTTGCCAGCGTAGCCTACAAATTTTTTCACGATGTTTCCGTTTTTGTCAATCAAAAAAGTAGTGGGCAAAACATCAGGCCAGTTAAAAATGTTTAGTATATGTTCGTCAGCTATAGCCACGCAATAATTAATACCTTTTGAATTTATAAGATGAGGGAGAATACTTTCTCCTCCTTGATCAACCATAAAGGTTATAATTTCAAAATCCTTGGATTTAAATTTACGATAAATATCGCTAAATTCTAACAATTCTACCTGACATGGAGCACAATAAGTAGCAAAGAAGTTAACTAAAAGCACTTTTCCTTTAAAGTTTTCCAGTTTATTCCCCTTAACCGGGCAACTAAAGGGCTGAATTTTGGCATCCCAGGGAATATTTTGCCTGGCTTGTATAGAATTAACACTCAAGAAAAATATAACTAAAGCTAAAACCAGCCATTTTTTCATGTCTTATCCTCCTCAATATTTTCTATTTTTTCTATCAATTCTATTATAAAGTCTGATAATTTTTCTGCAAACAATTTTCCTTTATAGGCCGAAGCCTTGGCGGGATTTCCCCAGACCCCTCCAGGCCAGAATTTTCTTTTATTACGTACGAGAAAAGGTTTCGGAAACGAAGGATACTCTTCAGGAGCAGTCCCTTTCACCAGATCTGGAAAAAAGTATAACATCAAGGAAGTTTCAAATTCACCGGCATGAGAATCTTTAGGTGTTTCCAGCATATCAGCTGCAGACATATTTAACAAATCAAGGATAGAGGCCACTGCTAACCGGGTGTCTTTGGTCTTTTCCAGAAATTCTTCTGCGGCATCTAAGATAAAAGACAGGTGAGTGCCTCCAGCGTGGCCAGAAAACAACAAGAAATTTCTTAACCCTTGATGATAGTAGGAAAAAAGCATATCAAGCACCAGGCCTCGCAAAGTTTGACCAGAGATAGAAATAGTGCCTGGATGTTCTCTGGTGCTACGGCAAAGGCCGTAAAACACCGGTGGCCCTACAAAGACCGGGTATTTTTTAGCAACCATTCTGGCTATTTCATACATTTGCATGGTGTCCGTGCCTAAAGGAAGATGAGGACCGTGTTCTTCTATGGAGCCAAAGGGCAAAATAATAGTCCTGGTATGCTTAAGACCCTCTTCAAACTCTATCATGGTAATATCAGTTATAAGCATGGTGCACTTATCCTCTTCGTAAGTAGAAAAGATTGGTTTTCCCTTCTCTTAGAGCTTCATATCCTTTCTTAAGGGCTAAAAATAAACTTTGGGGAGAAGCTTTTAACTGGAAAACCTCAAGGCATGGAATTTCTTTTTCTTCTATACTTTTTCCAGAAAGTATAGAGTTGATTTTTTCTTTTGTATCTTTAATGTCTTCCATCTCTAAATCTAACTCTACGGCAGGCAGGCTAATTATACCTAATTTTTTATATTCGGGGCAAAGGTCAAGAAACGTCTCTATCAGTTCAGGCTGGTCTGAAACAATATTTTCTAACGGCAATTCCGTAAACTTAGCAATAAGATGGGCAAAGGCAAGCATTCGTTCTTTAACATTAGGAAGCTCAACAGAAATTTCCTGCCCTTCAATCACCCAGTCCGGAAAACGGCGAAGGGTAGGATCTTGCCCCACTATAAAGCTTGAAAGCCTTTCAGCATGGGCCTTTAAGTCCTGATATTCAAAGTCAAGTTCTTCAAGACGGCGATCCAAGTTTTGAGCCAGTTGAAGAATGATTCGTGCTTGGAGATCTGGGTCGGGCTTATTTTTTTCTTCTCCAAGAATCTGGGCCTTAATTTCAGAGACGGTCTCCTCCAGGACCTCGGGCCTGACCTTGAACATGGCTACGTTCTCTGGCCAGCGCATCATCTGGCCCCACTCTTCGTAAGAGGCTATCAGGCGATTAAACCAGGTGAGTTTTTCCTCACCCAAAGGACAAGGAACTATAATTTCCACCAGACCTTTATTCACCAGCTCAGAAAAATGGCCTTCTGGAGGGGCCTCGGTAGGCTGAAGTAAAACTATTTTATCAAACGCCGCCAGCAAGAAAGCGGCCAAATCAAGCCTTAAATGTGTTTGCGGGGCCAAAAGGACCTTGAGTTCAGAAGTGTTTCCCATATAGTCTCCTTAATTAAATCTTTTTAAATTTAAGAAACTGCTTCGCCCATAAAGGCTCGCAGTGACAATAAAAAGCAGTCATTGCGAGGCTGCACCAGCAGGCGAAGCAATCCTCGCAAGGCGACACAGTCTCCGTGGCGATCTCAACCTTTCTTCTGAATTTTTGCAAAGGTCTCTTTTAATTTAACCTGATTGTGGAAAAATAATCTCTGATGAGAAAGCTTATTTTAATTGCCATATTTTGTCTATGGGGAACATTAGCCCAGGCCCAAGATTATGGAGATGCTTTAGTCATAGGCTCTATTGGAGACGCAAGTATTCTAATCCCCATGCTCGCCACTGACGCCGCCAGCCACGAAGTAGCTGGCCTTATTTTTAATGGCCTGGTTAAATACGATAAGAATCTAAATCTAGTAGGAGACCTCGCCGAAAGATTTGAAATATCTGACGACGGCCAGACCATAACCTTTTACTTGCGAAAGGGAGTAAAGTGGCAAGATGGCGTGGAGTTTACCGCCGAAGATGTCCTTTTTGGATTCAAGCTCATTACTGATCCTAAGACACCTTCAGCCTATGCTGGCGATTTTCTGGAGGTGGATAAAGCTGAAATCCTTGATAAGTACACTTTTCGGGTACATTATAAAAAACCTTTTGCTCCGGCCCTGGGCTCCTGGGGAAACCTGGTAGTCCTCCCTAAGCATCTGCTTGAAGGCAAAGACATAACCAAAATAGACTTTGGAAGGCACCCTATAGGAACCGGGCCTTTTAAGTTCAAAGAATGGAAAACTCAGGAAAAGATAGTTCTTAAGGCCTATGAGAACTATTTTAAAGGACGCCCCTATCTCAACTACGTCATTTTTAGAGTAATTCCTGACCCCACTACCATGTTTATGGAACTAAAAGCCGAAGGCATAGATTGGATGGGGCTTACTCCTCTACAATACGCCAGAAAAACAAACTCCCCCTCTTTCCTCTCTAAGTTTCGCAAGTATAAATATCTTTCCTTTTCTTACACTTATCTTGGCTATAACTTGCGACACCCTTTATTTAAAGACAAGCGGGTAAGGCAGGCCATATCTTACGCCATTGACAAAAAAGAAATAATAAAGGGAGTGCTTTACGGCCTGGGTGTGGTAGCTACAGGACCTTACAAACCGGATACATGGTTTTATAATCCCAATGTAAAGCGCTACCCTTACAATCCTAAAAAGGCCCTCGAGTTACTTCACGCAGCTGGCTGGCGTGATACTGACGGCGACGGCATTTTAGATAAAGACGGCCGACCCTTTGAATTTACCGTGTTAACCAACCAGGGGAACACCTCACGCCTTTTGACTGCTCAGATAATTCAGTACCGTCTAGCCCAGATTGGTATCAAAATGCACATAAGAACCGTGGAATGGACGGCCTTTATCAAGGAATTTATTGATAAGCGTCGCTTTGAAGCAGTAATCCTGGGCTGGACGACTTCGCCTGAGCCAGACCTTTACGATATCTGGCACTCAAGCAAGATAAAGCCACCTGGTCTAAACTTTATCGGCTACAAAAATCCAGAAGTTGACCGGCTCCTAGAAGAAGGCCGCCGCACTTTTGATAAAGAAAAACGCCAAAAAATCTATTATCGCTTTCAGGAAATACTGGCTGAAGACCAGCCTTATACTTTCCTTTATGTGCCCATGGCTTTGCCCTGTATCCACAAGCGTTTCCACGGGATAGAGCCTGCTCCCATCGGCATTTCTTATAACCTTGAACGCTGGTGGGTGCCAAAAAGCCAGCAGAAATACCTTATCCCTTAGCTTCGGCTTTGAGTTTACATACAAAACAGGGAGAAGAAACCGCAGGCTCACCACAGGTTTCACATTGGGTTAAAGGCCGGTCCAAGAAATCTTCCACCTGCCTGTTGAATATAGGGTAAACTTTGCGCAGATAATCCATATAAAATCTTATTTTGGTACCTGGCATCTTTTCTTCAAGTTCGTCCATAAGTTCAGCGTAAACCAGGCGGGTGGCTTCTGGGGAAAGAGGGCAACGCTCGGTAAGATATTCAATTTTTTGCAAGCGGGCGTATTCTTTTATTTCAAAGGCCGTAAAGCGGCAAAGGGGTTTGGCCTTGCGCACAAAACCATTTCCCTCAGGGAGCACTGGATATTTACGAGCCAGGTACTTTAACTGCCAGTTAATAGTATTGCTCAAAAGTGATGAAGCTTCGTCATCCAAGTTGTGGCCAGTAACCAACACATCAAAGTTATTTTGCCTGGCAAAACGGTTAAAAAAGTATCTTTTTATACTACCGCAGAGAGAGCAATATTTTTTAGTGCGAGATTTTAGGTCAGGAATAGTTAAACCCGATTCTTTTTTGATTGATACCACATGAAGCGGGCGCTTAATTTCTTCGGCAAAATTTTCAGCAACACGCCGGGAAATAAGGGAAAAATCCTCTATGCCTAAATCTACAAAAAGCCCTTCGGTATGATAACCGAGATTATCCAGAGCCTTCCACAAAACCAGGCTATCCTTGCCACCAGAAATAGCCACAAGGATTCTGGCCTCAGGAGAAAACATTTTAAATTTCTTGATGGTGCGCGCAAGGTATTCCTCAAACCACTCTAAAAAATGCTCTTTGCACAAAGGTAAACGATGATGTGGTATAAAGACATCAGCTTTTTTCTGGCGGCACTTCCGGCAACGGGCCATCAACTTCCTCCTCAACCTGCAAGTAAAGTTCTTTTAAAGTCTTAGTTTGCCAATGTGTTTTTTCTTGAAGCAAAAATTCATAAGGTGCTTTTAATAGGGAATATTCAGGGGGGCTATCAGGCAATTTTCCTTCTATGGCTTCAAGTATTTCACTGAGAACTATCTTTTCGGCATCCTTGGCTAAAAGATAGCTACCGTTTACTTTATATATCAGTCCTTTAGCCTTTAAAAGGCTAATAATTTTTTCAAGCTTAAAAGGAGAGGCCTTAAGCAAATGGGAAAGCTTTAAAAGCCCTGGGGCTTTCTCTCCTTTATAAACAGGATGAAAAATATTGAGCAAAATCCCCAGGGCTACAAGCAAATTAGAGTAATTATTATGATAACGGTAATGGGCCAGTATTTTTTCTTTATAATGGAAAACCGAGGCGATCTCAGCCCCTAGTAAAACTACCGTCCAGTTTAGCCATAACCACAGTAAAAATAAGGGAATAGCCGCTAGTGAACCGTAAAGTTTTGAATAGGCTACGGCTTTGGTAGTATAAACGGCATATATTGAAGCCACCAAAAGCCATAATATGGCAGCTATAGTGGCCCCTAAAAGGGCACCCTTAACACTTATTTTCTTTACTGGAAGAAACAAATAAACCCCCATAAAAAGCAATATAAGAGTGGGTATTATCCAAAATTTGCTAAGAAAAGAAACGAAGCCAAAACCTTTAAAACCAAGATGGGTCAAATAAATCGTAGCTCCTAAAGGGAGAGTAACTAAAATGGGCCCAAGGGTTAGCCCCATCCAATAAATGGCTAACTTTTGAAAAAAAGTCCTTTTGGCTTTTACCCTAAAAATGTGGTTTATGACATCTTCAAATTGCATTAAGAGGCCAATCACCATGGTGAGAAAAATAATCATGCTGGCAGCCCCAAGGGGAGCATGCTGGGCCTCCTGAACTAGATTAAGGATGGTTTCCTGAGCTTTACTTAAAGCCCCTGGGTTTAAAAATTGAGAAAGGGCCTGATTAATGCGAGCAATAATCTCTTCCTGCCCTATAAAGATTTGAACCATAGAAAAGGCAAAGGCAAGAAGAGGAACAAAAGCAAAAACGGTATTGTAAGTGAGTGCCTGGGCACTCATAAGACAATTATCTCTCCAGAATCGACGAAAGACCTCTTTGATGAGGATAATGAAAGCGGACATGCCCTAATGTTAAAGGGATGTCCGCTTTTTGGCAATTTAATTTGTCTAATAATCTACATCTTCAACCGCTGAACTCACTACTTTGGCTGTAATAAAAA
Organism: Thermodesulfatator autotrophicus; assembly: GCF_001642325.1. GTDB lineage: Bacteria > Desulfobacterota > Thermodesulfobacteria > Thermodesulfobacteriales > Thermodesulfatatoraceae > Thermodesulfatator > Thermodesulfatator autotrophicus. The sequence goes on from NZ_LSFI01000025.1 coordinate 15,294, forward strand.
TAAGTAGTTCCTGGTCCTCCTGAGTTTTCTGGCTATTTTTAAAAAGATTTCCCGCCCCAGGAATTTTAGATAAACCAGGAACACGGTCATAAGCTTCCTGTTTTTTAGAAATTTTGAGCCCTCCTATAACCACTGTCCCGTTATTAGGAACCCTTACATAAGTTTTTACTTTACGAGATATGATAGTCGGCACATTATTTACCTGGCGGGTCCAATCTGGCTCACTTTTATCAATAGTTACCTCAAGACGTATCTCATTGTTGGGTAATATATGAGGCGTAACTTTCAAAGTCAAATCAGCATTTATAAACTTGGTAGTGGCTGTACCATCACTGGTAAGTTCCAGGTAAGGAATTTGATATCCCTGTTTAATAACCGCTTCTCCATTATCTCTGGTAATAACTACCGGGGCAGAAACTATCTTTCCTAGACCTTGCTGTTCTAAAGCTGACAACCTTAGATCAAGCAAAGCCGCTGAAGTCTCAGTAATATGGCCAATAGCTATACCTAAGTTAGTATTAGCAGGAACGCCCAAATCTACAATAGAACCAAAAGGATTACTTGTTACATCTGTCCCACTACTTTGGTTAGGAGAAAGCCGAAAACTGGTCTCTTGATTAGTTTTGTAATAACCACCAAACCACTGGATTCCTAAGTTTCTAGCAAAATTACTGGAAACTTCTACAATCCTTGCCTCCATTAATACTTGCTTGGTTGGAACGTCTATTTTTTTTAGTAGCTTTTTAATTTCATTTATAGCATCAGGTATATCTTTAACTATCAACATACTGGTTCTACTATCACAAGATATTGAGCCTTTCTTACTTAATAATGGTAAAATAGACGGCCCTGTATAACGTTTCTTAATTGTAACATCGTCAACAGTAGAGCTTTCCATTTGTGTCCTTTTTCTCTCTTGTTCTTGGCTTAAAAGATCACAGGCATTGATATAGTTAACTTTTATATATTCAGTTACTGTTGGTCCTAGCTCTTGAGTTTCGGCCATAGAACTTCTTAACTTTTTGATTTCTTCAACCTGTTTTTGTAGTTTAGCCAAAGGAGCAACATATAAAATATTATTTATTTCTGTCTTTCCTAAGCCAAACTTAGCCATAATAATATCAAGAACCTGATCCCAAGGGACATCTTTTATTTTTAAGGTAATTTTTCCCTGGATATCTTCACCTAATACAATATTTAGTCCACCTATTTCACTTAACATTCTAAAAACCGTTCTAATATCAGCATCCTGTAAGTCTAAAGAGATTTTCTTTCCAGAATATTCCTTTTTTTCAAAAGGAATTTCTATATTTTTAGGCTCTGGAGGGAGATTATAAGGAAAATATTTCTCTGAATCAGAACTCTTTGCTAACTGCAAAACATAAGAATTTTTCTTTATATAATCTTTTAAAACTTTTAAATTTGTATATATAAAAATGTAGAGTTTATTATCTCTTAACTCAAAAGAAATCTTTTTTATTTGTTCAGGCAAATCATCTTTAAAAGACAAAAGTTTAGTATCATTAAAACTCAAGATTATCTTATCTTCTTCGGAGGAAATTTCCGGACTAATAGCATTATTTTCAAACTTAACTATAAGGCTTAAAAATTTATCCTTTTGATAAAAAGAAATATCAACTATCTTATTAATAGAAGCAAATGAAATTTGCGCAACAGTAAGGAAAAAACTAAAAATTAGCAAAAATTTAATTATTCTATACATCTTCCTTCCTCCGAAGACAATTTCATAATAAAAGGCTTAGAAGACTCAATAATATTTCCCTCATCATCAATAAATTTTTGGGAAATATAGACAGCACACTTAGTTATTTTTACAATTTTTCCTCCTTGTCTTCCTATATAACTTCCAACTTTTAAAAAGAAACCCTTTCCGCTTGGATCCTCTATTACTGCTATTTTTTGGCTCCCGGTATCTATTATTCCTACTAGCTTCAAATCACTCAAATCATAATTTTTTAAAAAAACTGTCACATTTTGAGGGGCAGGCAGAGGTTTTAAGTTAATAACAATAGGCTTAAATGGATCAAAATTAACAGGATTATATTTATATGATTTTCTCATTTGCATTGCTTTTTGCCACTTCAAAAAGATATCTTCTTTCTGTTTAGTTCCTGCCAAAGCAATATCAAAACAAGTAAAAAAAGCTAAAAAAAATACTAAAAATTTTGTAAAGTTATTCAGTCTTTTTAAGGATAAATTAGAAACTACCATCATAATTATTTTCTCTTCTTTTTATTGTTCTTTATACTTTTAAGTTCTTCTTTTGTTAATGTTCGAAAGGTCAAAAAAGTACAATCTGCCCTAACATCTCCTTTGCCTTTTACTAAATTAATTTTGGTAGGAGTAATAATTTTTTCCTTTAAACGTAAGCTATCAATAAATAGCATAATATTATTAAAATTACCTTCCAATTTCATCGCAATAGGAAGTTTTTTATAGGTATCCTGGGCTTCTTCTTTAAGGACTTTTATTTCTAATACAGAAACATTAAACTTTTTGCTTTCTTTATCTATATTTTCTAATAAAGAAGCCACTTCAGCTTTTGTCGGCAAAAGTTTTTCCGCCTCTTTTGAGAGATTTTCTACTTTACTATATTCTTCTCTGATTTTCTTAATATTTCTAGCAGCTATTTTTAATCTTTGAAGTTCCTGTTCTTTTTTTATTTTATCTTTAGATAAGCGCTCAATATTATCCTTCATAGGAAGAGCTACCAGTTTAATATAAAGAGCCAGAGGAACAAATATTAATAAACAAAAGACAATTATCTTATCTCTCTCAGAAAGAGAGGCCCATTGAGACTTAACTTTTTCAATTTCAGCCTTTAGTCTAGAACTCATCTTTTGTCTCTATCTTTAGATTAAAGTTAATTAATTTATTTTTATTATCTCTTTTAGTACCAGTTAAATAAACTTTTTTGACAAAGTTTTTCTCCTCCAAACGCTTCATGAAACTGGCTATTGCCTTAAGAGACTCTCCCTGACCCGAAACATTTATATTATATTTTTGCGCAGAAAGCTTACTAAGAGCAACTTTTCCGACAGGTAATTGTCTAATTGTAAAATCTATACTTCTAATAACTAAAGGATTGTCTCTTATCAAAGAAATAATAACATCAATTCTTTTTTCTATTTCTTCAGTTTCTTTTTTAATTTTATTTATTTCTTTTTCTATTTTTTTATACTTTTTTATTTCTGAATTAATTTTAGCGACTTGGATAGAAGTATTATCTTCTTTCTTTTTTAAATAGAAAAAACTGGAAGCCATTATTACATAAGATATGAGCAACAACACAAACAAGAACTTAAATTTTAAATCTCTAGCTTTCTTCTTAGTTTTTCTGGGATTTAAATTAATTCTTATCATTTTTAAATCTCTGATATCACTGTCCCTACAGCTGTTTTTCCAATTAAATTAATATAATTTTCAGCCTTTAAAGATATCTTATTAAGATTAAATCTGGTAAGGTATGACAAAAATTTTATTTCTTTTCCTGTCATATCTTTTATTTTCGCTACTAAACTTTTATTAAGACAACCTCCACCACATAAATAAATATCTTTTTCATTAATCTTATATTCTTCACCAAGAAAAGTTAATGTCTCTTTAATATAGGTAGCAATTCTATCTTCTATAATCAGATTTTTGGTATCTATTTGCTGAACTCCAACACTTAAATCTCTATGAGAAAATAAACCACCATCTCTCCAAAAAACTACAGACGTTTTAGAGGCACCTAAATCTACTAAAACAAAATCCCTCTCAGGAAGATAAGCAAGTTCAAATAAATTAGAAAGGGCAACAATATCTATTGTTATTCCTATTGGGTTAAGATTTAAGCTATTAATAAAATCAACAATTTTATCAATAAAGTCTTTCCTGGCTGCGGCTATAACACAATCTATTTGATTTTCTTCTGAGCTTAAAATATCGTAATCCAAATAAACTTCATCTAAATCAAAAGGAATATGCGACTCCGCTTCTTCTTTAATAATTTCATCAAGATTATCTTCAGGAGAAACCTCAAGAGTTACTCTTTTTAGTATTGAGGTATAGCTAGAAATAGAAACAATTGAATTTTTATACTTAATTTTTAAATTTTTTAACAAAGAACTCATCTTTTTTAGCAAATCATTTAGCTTTTCATCGTCTCCTGACCAGATACCACCTTCAGGTATTTTTACCTGACCAAAAGAACGCAAAACCGGAGGGGAGCCACTTTCTATCTCAGCTATTTTGATAGAATAGCTGCCTAGGTCTATTCCCAAAAAGCCTTTTTTACCAAAAGAAAATCTGCCTAACTTTATAGCCATTAGCTTTTAAAACCCCTCAATTACTGAGCTTGCCAAGTGAACTATTAGATATTAGTTTTTATTAAATATTTTTTCTAGCTTTAATCTTATTCGGCATTTTTGGGAAAAGCATTAAAAATTTTTTTAATTTTTAAAAGGGATATGAAAAATTTCCCTCAAGAAAAAATAAGGAATTTTAGCATAATTGCTCACGTAGACCACGGAAAGTCCACTCTGGCTGACCGTCTGCTTGAAAAAACAGGTATGGTCTCAGAGCGTGAAATGCGCGAACAGTTCTTAGACAGGCTAGATCTTGAGCGTGAAAGGGGCATTACCATAAAAGCCCAAGCTGTAAGGCTTTTTTATAAAGCCAAAAATGGTGAAATTTACCAATTAAACCTGATTGACACTCCTGGCCATGTTGACTTTTCTTACGAAGTATCAAGAAGCCTGGCTGCCTGTGAAGGGGCGCTCTTGGTAGTTGATGCCTCTCAAGGAGTAGAAGCCCAAACTCTGGCTAACGTTTATCTGGCTCTTGAGAACAACTTAGAGATTATTCCTGTGCTTAACAAAATAGATCTGCCTCAAGCTGATCCAGAAAGGGTAAAACGAGAAATTGAAGAAATAATTGGCCTTGACGCCTCAGAGGCTATTCTGGCCAGTGCCAAAAAAGGTATAGGCACGGAAGAAATTCTAGAGGCTATTGTTAACCGCATTCCGCCTCCTAAAGGCGACCGTAAGGCCCCTCTTAAAGCCCTTATCTTTGACTCCTGGTATGACCCATATCTGGGAGTAGTAGTCCTGATTCGAATGGTTGACGGCTGCCTTTATCCGGGCCAAAAAATTAAACTTATGTCTACTGGTAAGGAATTTGAAGTTACCAAGGTGGGCGTATTTTCTCCCAACCCTACTTCGGTAGATATGCTGGTGGCTGGTGAAGTAGGATTTTTCGCCGCTGGCATTAAAGAAGTCCGCGATACCAAAATCGGAGATACCGTAACCGAAGTAGATAATCCGGCGCGTGAACCCCTTCCTGGTTTTAGGGAAGTAAAGCCCATGGTGTTCTGCGGCTTATTCCCCATAGAAAGTGAACAATATGATGAATTGCGTGAAGCCGTTGAAAAACTCTGGCTAAATGACCCTGCTTTTTCTTACGAACCTGAAAACTCTGCTGCCCTGGGGTTTGGTTTCCGGTGTGGATTTCAGGGGCTTCTCCATATGGAAATAGTCCAGGAACGCCTGGAGCGCGAATTCGGTTTAAAACTAATAAGTACTGCCCCTTCAGTGCGTTACCGTGTAGAATTAGTGGACGGAAAAACAATAGAAGTGGAAAATCCGGCCCATTGGCCAGCCAGAGAAAAAATTGCCCGGGTTCTTGAGCCCTATATCCGGGCAGAAATTTATACGCCTAAAGAATACGTAGGCGCCATTATGCGCCTTTGTGAAGAAAAAAGAGGCATCCAGAAAGATTTACGCTATCTCACTCCGCAACGAGTTCAGTTAATATATGATTTACCTTTCAGCGAAGTAGTGCTTGATTTCTTTGATAAACTCAAGTCTTATTCCCGTGGTTACGCCTCTATGGATTATAGTTTTCTTGACTATCGTCCTTCAGAGCTGGTGAAGCTTGACATTTACATAAATAAGCAGCCTGTTGATGCCCTTTCTCTGATAGTCCACAAAGATAAAGCTTATTATCGTGGGCGAGAATTGGTTTCTAAATTGAGAGAAGTTATTCCTCGCCAATTGTTTGAAGTGGTAATTCAGGCGGCTATTGGTTCAAAGGTTATTGCCCGTGAGCGTATCCCCCCTATGCGCAAAGATGTTCTGGCCAAGTGTTACGGTGGTGACGTAACGCGTAAAAGAAAACTCCTTGAAAAGCAAAAAGAAGGCAAAAAACGCATGAAAAGCCTTGGCCAGGTAGAAATTCCCCAGGAAGCCTTTCTTGCCATTTTGCGAATTTAAATAAAATTTCATCTTGCTTTTTTCTAAAATCGTAATAAAGCTCTAAACATTGTGTTCGGAGAGGCTTTTGCTGACAAAGATACTTTAGCGGCCAAGGTCTGGGACTGGGTTAAAACCATAGTTTTAGCCCTGCTTCTAGCCCTTTTTATCCGCACTTTTTTTGTGCAGGCCTTCAAAATCCCTTCAGGCTCCATGATTCCCACTCTCCTCATAGGCGACCATATTTTGGTCAATAAGTTCATTTACGGAGTAAGAAATCCTATTACCAGAGAAGTCTGGATTAAAGGCCGCACACCTCAAAGGAAAGAAATAATAGTCTTTATTTTTCCTGAAAACCGCAAGCTTGACTTTATAAAAAGGGTTATTGGCCTTCCAGGAGATGTAATAGAAGTGCGTAACAAAATCGTTTATATAAACGGAGTTCCTCTAGATGAACCTTATGTTCAACACACTGATCCACGTATTTTACCTAAAGAAGTTAGCCCTCGAGACAATTTTGGCCCAGTAAAGGTACCCCCCGGCCATCTTTTTGTAATGGGTGATAATCGCGATCAGAGTTACGATAGCCGTTTTTGGGGCTTTGTTCCTATAAAAGACGTCAAAGGCAAGGCCTTTATCATTTACTTTTCCTGGGATAGTAAACACTTCCGTATCCGCTGGAACCGCATAGGCAAACTCATCCACTAAATCTTTTTTCTTTTTTTCCGAAAAATATTTTAAAGACCTGACCTAATGGAGATGGATATGATCTTTTCTATTGGTAGTGAAGACTGGTGGCGTTTAAGACGTTTAAAATTAAGCGGTATTTCAGATTTACTAATTAATCCTAATGGCTTTAAAGTTATTGAAACCTCTGAAAAGCTAGAAGCCAAACCACTTTTAGAATTTATAAGGGAAAGATATCTGGAATTAGGTATTGTTGATGAAACCTGGGACCCTCCTTTTTTGAAAGGGCGCTTTTTCGCTGTATATCATAAAGAAAGTGTTTATCCTGGAGCAGTAGCCCTTTTAGTTGAAAAAACTTTACCTGCCCGAGAAGTCTATTCTAAAGAACTAAAAAAAATTGAGGGGTGGCGCAGACGCCTGGCAGAGATAACTTTACTGGCCACCCATCCTCAACTAAAGGCTAAAAACGCTATTTTTTTGGTCTTTAAGAAGATTTATTATTATAGCCAACGTAAGGGGATTACTGATTTGGTAGTGTGTATTAATCCCAAACACGCTGATTTTTATGAAAAAATTCTACTTTTTGAACGCAAGGGCTCTCGGAAGCCTCATCCTTTTTTACCTGGCTTATCAGTCATTTTAGAGCATCTAGACCTTAAAAAAGCAAAAGATAAATATTTAAAAGCTTATTCTCCTTTTCCTAAAGAACTAAACCTGTATCATTTTTTTACCAATTGAGACCTTTGTAAAAATATTTAATGGTCTGCACAGATTGTTCTCTAGACTCTTCACTATTAGACTGTTCCGTCGTCCTTTCGGCCTACTTTTAGTGACAGAACGGGTTGTCATTACAAACCAGGCGAGTAATCTCTTCGCAGTTACAAAATAGTTCGTTTTGCAAACCATGAAGAAGCAGTCCTTGTCGCGAGGCGACACAGTCGCTGGGGCGTCTCAATCTAATTTTTACGCCGGTCAATCAGGTAATTGCTACCCTTTTTGGCCTTAACTATCTTTTTAAGCTCAGAAGCAACAGCAGAGACCTCGCCATAATGTTTGAATCGGCCACCTCGTAAAGGAACCACCGCTATAGATAAAGACGGAAAAGGAATCTTTTCAATTTTTCCCTGACGAGTCCTGGCGATAAAGTAGCCCCTTTCCAGGTCTTCTGGATCAATAAAATTAGGTAAAATACGTTCGTATTCTTCAATTATTTCCTGACATACTTCTTCAACTAAATCTTCTGGACAAATAAAAACAAAGTCATCTCCTCCAATATGACCAACAAACCCTTCCTCACGGCACTTAAGTCCTAAAACATTTGATAAAATGCGCGCCAATGCCCTTAAAATTTCATCTCCTCTGGCAAAGCCGTAACGGTCATTAAAAGGCTTAAATTGGTCAATATCAACGTAAGCCACTGCCACTTTTTCTTTTCTGTCAATCTTTTCTTGAATGGTTCGCAAAATAGAAGTATTGCCTGGAAGGCCAGTAAGAGGATTGGCATCGGCTGAACATTTAACCCTCACCAAAGCTAACTTTAGACGACTTTTTATTTCCTCTGGATTAGCCTTTTCCAGGACAAAATCATCAACAGGAAGTTTTTCCCAATCTTTATTTAACTCCTGTTGAGAAACAATGAGCAAAATGGGTAAAAAAGTAAGATGTAAATCTTTTTTAAAAGCCAGCACGAGATTTTTAGCCATCTCAGGAGAAAGGGCTTCTTCTATTAAAAGGAGCTCAGGGGGATTATTTAAAACCTTTTCTACAGCTTTTTCTGGAATATCTGAAAATTCAATAAAAAACTCATCTTTCAAAAAAGAGGTCAGTTCTTTAACCCACTCACTCCGCGCCAGAATAAACAGCTTATTACGCCATTTCATTTTGCATTTCTAAGGTAAAAAGTCTGAGTTCTATTAATTTTTCGTCAAAAGCAGGAATCAATTCAAAAATATCTTCCTCGGTTAGACGCAAAATCTTCCAAGCCTTGTCGTTTAAGGGCGGGACCCAGGGGTCTCCTCCTGAGCCATAACCCACTGCCCTTACCATTATATCGGCAAAGTGTACGATAGCCGTTTCTTTCTTAAATTTGCGAGCCTTTTCCACCGCGTGGTGATAGGCAATAGGTTCAACTAATCTTTCAGGAAGATTCCACTGGTTGGCCAGAAGCCGTCCAATCTCTCCATGATCAAAATCAAGTATTTCTTGTTCAGCTTCTCTAAAATAAATTCCTTTTTCCTGGACAGTCTTTTCTATTTGTTTAAGAATTTCTGGAAACTCTGTACGTAAAACCACCTTGCCTATATCGTGAAGCAACCCGGCGGTGGTAACTTCTTCAGGATTTTTAAGCTCAAGTTTTGTCGCCAAAAGGCCAGCGGCCGCTGCTGTGCCAAGAGAGTGTTCCCATAGTTTTAAATCCTGGGCCTGCATAGTCTCAAATATAGAGGCCGTTATGACCAGAGTCCTAACTACGTTAAAACCCAGAAGCACAATGGCGTTTGAAACTGTAGAAATACGCCTGGGGAATCCATAAAAGGCTGAATTTACCATTTTTAAAACTTTACCGGTGAGAACCTGATCTTTTTCTATGAGAGCCGCCACCTGCTGAGCCGTACTACGCTCGTCAGCAATGAGTTTCGTAAGCTGGCCTACGATGGGCGGAAGGGTAGGAAGAGATTGAAGATTTTTTAACCTCTTTTTTATCTGCTTTTTAAGTTCACTCATTGGCCTTGTTTGCTTTTTAAATAATCAACAATGAGCCTCTTTAAGGCCATAAGGCGCTCGTCACTTTTTACCTTGCTAAAGCGTTCCTCAATTTCTTTAAGCTCTTCTTCAAGGGGTTTTTCCCAGGGAAGGTCAACAGGATGGCCTTTTACCATAACAAACTTTATCCCCATAGAAGAAAATTTTTCTATCAAACTTTGTGTAAGCTCTGTTTCCGGGCCACAAAGGACACGGCCTTTATCGTCTGACACCTCTTCGGCCAGAATCATTCCTGGCTGGGCGTACGAAAGGGGTATTTTCTGTTTCATAGCTCAGGATACTTTTCGGTAAATTTCGTCCTTTCCTCAAATTGATGCCCAAGAGCCAGAACTTTGCTTTCACTGAAATGCGGGCCCATTATCTGAAGCCCTACCGGCAAACCCTTATCGGTAAAGCCACATGGAATAGTAAGCCCTACAATACCAGCTAGATTCACTGAAATGGTATAAATATCAGAAAGATACATGGCTAGCGGGTCACTAACCCTTTCGCCGATTTTAAAGGCGGGAGTAGGGCTTGCTGGCCCAATAACAAAGTCAACTTCTTTAAAAGCCTCGGTAAAATCGCGGGCTATAAGAGTGCGGACCTGAGAGGCCTTTTTGTAATAGGCATCATAGTAGCCAGCTGAAAGGGCATAGGTCCCAATCATTATACGTCTTTTCACTTCCGGGCCAAAACCCTGCGAGCGGGTTTTTTTATACATGTCTATCAGGTCTTTCCCTTCCACACGCAGGCCATATTTCACCCCGTCATAACGGGCAAGGTTTGAACTGGCTTCTGCTGGAGCAATGATGTAATAAGCAGCCACCGCGTAAGGGGTGTGCGGAAGCCTGATTTTTTTTACCTTAATGCCCATTTCTTCAAAAACTTTTATAGCCTCTTCAATTCTGGTTCTCACTTCTCCTGAAAGGCCCTCACCGAAGTATTCTTCTGGAAGGCCAATAGCAGCCCCTGACAGGTCCATTTCTAGGGCCTTCAGGTAATCAGGCACTTCTTCTGGAACAGAAGTTGAATCTTTTTCGTCTTTGCCAGCTATTACCTGTAAAACAAGGGCTGCGTCTTTTACTGAGCGGGTAAGCGGGCCAATCTGGTCAAGCGAAGAGGCAAAAGCCACGAGACCATAACGGGATACACGGCCATAAGTAGGCTTAAGGCCTACTACTCCACAAAAAGAGGCCGGTTGTCTGATAGAGCCACCGGTATCAGAACCAAGAGCTGCTGCACAAAAACCAGCCGCCACTGCCGCCGCGGAACCACCAGAAGAACCACCTGGCACCCGTTCCAGGTCCCAGGGATTATGGGTGGGGAAAAAGGCTGAATTTTCCGTGGAAGAACCCATGGCGAATTCGTCAAGATTGGTCTTCCCAAGGATTACTGCCCCAGCTTCTTTAAGCTTTATTATCACTGTAGCGTCAAAAGGTGGTACAAAATTTTCAAGCATCTTTGAAGCACAGGTGGTGGTAATGCCGCGGGTGCAAATATTGTCTTTAATAGCTATGGGAACACCAAGAAGGGGTCTATCTTCTCCTTTCTGCCTTAGCTTGTCCGCCTCTTCGGCCTGAGCTAAGGCTTCTTCACTAGTAACTTTTAAAAAGGCCTTAACCTGTGGATCTTTTTTTTCAATATAATCAAGCAAGGCCTTGGTTAACTCTACACTTGAAACCTTGCCCTGACGCAAATTTTCAAGTTGTTCGCTAAGAGAAAGCTTAGGCCATTCCATCTTTTAAACCTCCTATTTGATAACCTTAGGTACTACAAAAAATCCATTTTCACGCTCAGGGGCATTACCTAAAATCTCATCAGTGGGAAAAGATTCTTTAACCTCGTCTTCTCTATAAACATTAGTAATCTTTAACGCATGATAGGTGGGCTCAATATCTGTGGTATCAAGTTCATTTAACTTGGCCACGTAATTAAGGATATCAGCCAGTTGTTCAGAAAAAGTCTCAAGCTCTTCTTCGGAAAACTCAAGCCTGGCTAAATGAGCCACATGCTTCACTTCTTCTTTAGTAATGGCCATTTGGCTGCCTCCTTACAAAAGTTTTAATGCCTTTTCTACTACTTCCCGGGGGTTATTACCTAGAATCCTTATCATGGGCTCTTTCCCCACTTCCCCCCGATCAGCAATGAAATCAGGCACAAAGCCCAGTTTTTCACAAATTTTAGTTACTCCCCAGGCAAGGGTTGAGCCTTCCCTGGCTTTTATCTCAGGTGGCTCTTCTGCTCGCGAAAATTCTTCCACCGTAAAACCGAGTTCTTTTGCCTTTTTCAAAAACTCCTCATGAAAACGAATATTCATAGCCGCCCGCTTTTTATGGTCAAAACGCATGGCAGCAAGGACCACGTTGGCTATATGGCGCGAAGCTCCAAACCTGGGGCAGCCTACCGGCCTTGCCCCACTACCAAAGCCTACTATACGGCCAGGAAAAGCCGCTACTTCCTCGTGAGTTTTGGCAAGCGGCAAAGCAAAGGCCAGATTTGACTGCACCTCTGGAATCAAGGAACGAACTTCCTGACGTGAGAAGTATTCAGCCGCTTCTTCCAGTTCTCTTAAAATCTTTGGCGCTTCAACCAGGCGGTCATAATGAATGAGATGATCAAGGGGCGAAACCCCTTTACCCAGAGGGGCAATACAGGCCGCTTCTAAGCCAAGGGTAACAAAATCTTTGGCCATTTGGGTGGCCTTTGGTAAAGAAAGGCCTTTAGCCAGACCAACGGTAATAGCCGCAGAAAAAGTACATCCCGTACCATGGCCAATCTTTCCCTTTATCCTCTTGGCAGAAAAAGTAAAAATATTCTCGCCGTCATAGAGATAATCTGTGGCTTCATCCTCTCCCCGGTGGCCACCTTTAATGATAACCGCCCTGGGGCCAAGCTTTTTAAGCTTTTTCAGAGCCTGGGGTATATCGGTAATTTTTTCCTGTAGAATAAACTCCGCCTCTGGCAAATTGGGAGTAATTACCGTAGCTAAAGGAAAAAGCTCTTCAATAAGGGCTGAGACCGCTTCTTCTTCAAGCAAAGGGTCACCACTTTTGGCCAACATAACCGGGTCTATCACCAGAGGGGACTGACACTTACGCAAAACATCGGCAATAGCTTTAATGATAGCCGCATTGGCCAGCATCCCGGTTTTAATGGCCATGGGAGGTAAGTCTTCAAAAAGGGCCTCAAGCTGGGCTTTGACCATATCAGCAGGCACAGCCATCCAGTCTTTAACGCCAAGGGAGTTCTGCACAGTAAGGGCTGTAATAACGGTTTGGCCGAAGGCCCCTAGAAGGGAAAAAACCCGCAGGTCTGTTTGGAGACCTGCTCCGCCACTTGGGTCTGAACCAGCAATGGTGGCACAAACTACGCGTCTCATGTTGAGAAAAATTAATCCTTTTTGGCCAAAAAACAAAGACTTTTATTTACCCAGACAAAAACTACTAAAAATACGGTCAAGGAGGTCTTCGGTGGTGGTCTCACCGGTTATTTCTCCTAAAGAAGCCAGGGCATCTCGTAAATCAATAGCCACCAGCTCCGGATAAACATTAGCCTTTTTAAGCCCGGAAACCGCTTGTTCAACTGAGACAAGCGCTTTTTCTAAGGCCATTTTTTGCCGTAAATTGGGAACCACCGCAGGAACAAACTCTTCAGAACGCCCGGTTACTAATTCAAAAATGGCTTCCGCTAAGGCCTCAAGGCCTTCACCTGTACGGGCAGAGATAAAAATAAGCTTTTCATGGGGGAAAGTCTCACGATAGCGACTCAGATTTTCATCTGAAGCAATGTCTATCTTATTTATCACCACCAGATGCGGCAGGGCCTTTATTTCCTGGTAAAGCTTAAGGTCCTCTTCAGTAGGCTCTTGCGAACCATCAAGCATAAACAAGATGACATCAGCCGTGGCAATCTTTTCTTTGGCTTTTTTAACTCCTATTTCTTCTACTATATCTTCTGTTTTTCTAAGACCAGCAGTGTCAATAAGGCGTACAGGAAGCCCCTTTATGGTGGCAAATTCTTCAATAATATCGCGGGTAGTGCCAGGAATAGGGGTAACAATAGCCCTTTCTTCAGCAAGCAGGGCGTTAAGAAGACTTGATTTGCCAACGTTAGGCCGGCCGGCAATCACCACCGCAATACCTTCTCGGTATAAGCGCCCTTCCTGATAGCTTTTAAGAAGTTCTCTAAGAGGGATAATGGCCTGTTTTTCTAAGTTTTCGGCCAGGTCGTAATGAGAGATAAGCTCTACGTCTTCATCGGGAAAGTCCACCGCCACTTCTACCACGGCTAGAGCTGATAACACGGCCTCACGCACAGGTTTTAGCTTTTCCGCTAATGCTCCCCGAAGCTGGTTTAAAGCCAGCTTAAGGCTTTCCTCTGAACGGGCATTTATAAGGTCAAGTAGGGCTTCGGCCTGAGAAAGGTCAATACGGCCGTTTAAAAAGGCTCGCTTGGTAAACTCGCCTGGTTCAGCCAGACGAGCCCCCTCTTTTAGAACCAGCTCAAGTATTTTGGTAAGAACCAGGTAGCCACTGTGGCCGTAAATTTCAAGGACATCTTCCCTTGTATAAGTATGAGGATTTCGCATAAGGGTTACAAGGACTTCGTCAACCGGAGTTTCTGTTTCCGGATTAACGATGTAACCATAATACAGGCGATGGCTCTGAAATTCTTTGACTGGTTTTTTTGGGCGGAAAAGGCGCTTTAAAATATGCTCAGAAAGACTCCCGCTTACTTTAATGACCCCTATGGCTCCTGGGCCAACTGGTGTTGCTATAGCCGCTATAGTGGCCTCGGTATATTCCAGGTCTTTAGGCTTCATCTGGGCTTTTGCCCTGAAAAACGGCTACTTTTAGGAAATATTACCACGTGCCGTTTCAAACCTTCGCCTTTACTCCGGCTAATAACCCCTTTTATCTTTTTCACGGCCAGGTGGATCTGACGCCGGTCGCCAGCAGGCATAGGAGGGAGGGAAACTGGCTTTTTAGTTTTTATAGCCTCTCTAGCTGCTTTGCGGGCTAAACCAGCTAATTTTTGAGTTTTAGCCTTTTTCAGGCCTTCAATATCAAAGGTTATCTTGGGCCCTACCCCCAGTCTTTTAGCTACTATTTTGTTAACTAAATACTGCAAGGCATTTAGGGGAGCAGCCTCTTTGGCCAGAAACAACTTAGCATCTGGCCCATTAAGTTTAAAACAAACACTATCAGGGTTGATTTCAACTGAAAAATTAATTTCCAGGTCACCGCTAATTATCAACTTAACTAGAACCCTCTGGGCCTCTTCTGCCCTTTTTTTCAGGATAGCCTCTGGCTTTATGCTGGCTTTAATACGGGCCTTTTTGGCACCGATACCAAAAAGGCCCGTGGAACCCTGGCTTAAAATTTCTATGTTTAAGTCTTCTTTTTCCACTCCAAAATGCTTGCAAGCATCTTCTATAGCCTTTTCTACCGTCTTAGCCTCAAATTCTTCAGACATCATGCCCTACTCCGCTCAAGCATTTTATTGGTAATTATCTGCTGAATAATGGAAAGAATATTGTTGGTGAGCCAGTAAAGAACCAGGCCCGAAGGGAAATTAATAAAAAGCACCGTAAATAAGATTGGCATTAAAAGCATCATCTTTTCCTGGGTAGGATCCATAGAAGTGGGAGTTAATTTCTGCTGAAAATACATAGAAACCCCCATAAGTATAGTCAAAACCGGAAGTCCGCCTAAGTAGGGGATATCTATCCCAACAGGCAATCTATCAGGAGAGGAAAGGTCTTTAATCCAGGCGATAAAAGGGGCATGGCGCAGTTCTATTGCCATAAGAAGAACTTTATATAAAGCAAAAAACACCGGAATCTGTATTAACATTGGAAGGCAACCCATAAAGGGATTAACTTTTTGTGTTTTATAAAGACGCATCAACTCCTGATTAAGCCTTTCTTTATCGTCACCATATTTTTCCTTTAATTTCATAATAACAGGTTGCAAATCTTTCATCTTTTTCATGCTTTTCATACTAATATGGTTAAGAGGCCAGAAAATAATTCTAATAAGCACGGTGAGCAAAATTATAGCTATGCCGTAATTATGGGTATATTTGTAGAAAAACTTAAGAGCATATAGAAGAGGCTTGGCAATAGGATCAAAAAAACCAAAATGAACAGCGTTGGCCAGGTGATAGCCTACTTTCTTAAGTTCCTCTAGACTCTTAGGTCCAAAATAAAGCTTTAAATCAATCTCTTTCTCTTCATTAGGGGCCAGGGTAATTTTAGGCGTCCAGAGGATTACTTCGTCGGTTTTTCCCTCTAAACGTCTAAAAGTAACTCGCCAGTCATTTCCTGCTGGAGGAATTATAGCCATAAGGAAGTAAGGGTCACCATAGCCAACCCAATCAAGAGCACCCTGATATTCTATTAACTCGTCTTTTAACTTTACCTCTTCATAAAGGCCGTTATGGCTATAAGCAGGCCCCCTGAATACATAGCGGTCAAGCTTGGCCACTGGATGCGAAACCATTCTAAATAAAATGTTATCAGAAATGGTCTTATCCGTCGGATTTTTAATTTTAACGTTTAAATTAAGGAGATAAGAACCATCCTTAAAGGAATAGTCTTTCTCTATAACTAATGGGTTTTTAATAACTGGTTCAAAAATAATATTGCCGTTTTTCTTTTCAGCTAAATTAAGCTCAAGCTTATCGGCTTTGTAGGGAGAAATAGCTAATCTTGGGGCTAAAGTGGGATATATTTCAACGGGAAGACCAAACTTAGGCGAATTAATTAAATCCACCGGTGGTGAATCTGGGTCCAATGTTTTTTTGTATTTTAATAACTTGAAGTGGGTAAAACGCGCCCCAGCTTCAGTTATATCCGCTTTAAAAAGAGAAGTGTTTACCTTAATGTGCCTTATATCCTGATAATCTTTTTGCTCAGGAATTACTGCTTGCTGGGGAAACTCGGCTTTTTTGTTGCTTTCCAGTTGATTAGAAGCAGTCTCCACTTTTTTTTGAGGCTTGGGAGTAGGAAATAAAAGTTGATACCCCACTATTACTAACATAGAAAGAATAACTGCTATGATTACATTTCGCTCCATTGAGAAATCTCTCCTTCGGTAGATTTTTTAGGCCACCAGCCGGGAAATTTGGCAGGCACAGGGTCAAAGCCTCCATCGCTAAAAGGATGGCAGCGCAAAAGACGAAAAATAGCCAGAAAAGAACCTTTTAATACTCCAAAACGAGAAACGGCCTCAAAGGCGTATTGACTGCAAGAAGGATAAAAGCGACAACATTGAGGCCACAAAGGTGAAACTAAAATCTGATAAAGTTTAATGCTCAAAAGAGCTATTTTTTTCATATTTATTAAGTAAATAAGCCAAATCTTTTTTTATCTCCGCTGGAGACCTCTCAAGTATAGCCTTTTTGGGAATAATGACGATATCATGAGAGGCCGGAAACATATCCTTATTTCGCCGAAAAATCTCTCTCAAAACACGCTTAACATAATTCCTTTTCACGGCGTTTCCCACTTTTTTAGAAACACTGAGACCTAATCTCGAATAACCTAATGTATTGGGGGCTAAAATTACTCTTAAATAGGGTAACGAAAGGCGTTTACCCTCTCGGTAAACCCTTTCGTATTCCTTACGGCGCCTCAGGCGTTCATCTTTGGTAAAAGATTCTTTTTTTATACTGTCAGCCGCCAACGTCCCTTACGCCGCCTATTAGCCAGAATACGCCTTCCTGAACGAGTTCTCATTCTAGCCCGAAACCCATGACATCTCTTACGTTTAATACGACTGGGTTGATAAGTACGCTTCATATAATCCTCCAGATATATTGACTTTTATTCAATAAGATAAAAAACGGCCTTTGTTTTAAAGGCCGTGACCTCAACCTAATAAACATAACCCTTGCCAGGTGTCAACTGCCTGGGGACAGGCAACTTTGCCTGTCCCTAAAGTTTACTTGCTTTCTTTTTCAAAATGCTGGCGGAAGGTTTTAAATTTAGACAAAAGCTCTTCAAACATTTTGGCACTATGATTTTTGCCTTTTATTTCTTTTTTGAGGTCCTTGATCTGCTTGACCAGTTCCCTGTACTCTTTTTCATAATCTTTTACGTAACCTAAAAGTTTAGCAATCTTCAGCTGCTTTTCAGCTCTATTCAAGTATTCAATAGCCTTATCTTTTTCGGTTCCGGCTGCTTTAGAAGCCGCCTTAACCAGAATTTCTGCTCTGATAATAGGCAAAGGAACAACAACGACTTCTTGCACCAGGGAAGAGATGGCTGTGTTTAAAAGGATTTTAGCTTCTTCTATCTTTCCCTGAGTAATATATTTGACGGCAAGTTTTATAGTATCTGGGTAAGTGGCAAGGGGCAGTTTTTCAATAATGATATCAATCTCTGATTGCAACGTATTCAGTAAAACACGGGCTTTTTGAATGTCTCCTTCGTCAAGCAATTTCTGCACCTGCTTTAAGGTTTCTTCAATCTCTTTAGGGCTGGCCTGAAGATCAACAACCACCGTAGAAACATTTATGGGAACGTAAGCCAGGTCAGGATTGGCTGCAAGCACCACTTCAAGCTTCCCGATAGCTTCTTGTAACACCTTGAGGGCCTCATCTGTTTTCCCCTGGTCCAACAGAACAAGGGCCTTGTGAGTATCTTCTACGGCTTTTATCGCATCTTGGCTCAACTTGGCCTGAATATCTTCGGCCTTTTTTTGGGCCGACTTTACCGCTCCTTTAGCAACCTCTTGTGGTGTAAGTACCGGATTAGCCGCTAAACTAACCGAAGAAAAAAATAACCCCAACACCAACCATAAAACACCAAACTTTTTAAACCAGTTTTTCATAACAAACCTCCTTTTTGTGATTTTATTTTTGACAATTTTATTATTTCAAACTGAAAAGAAGGTAAGTTCACAGAGAAGTTGAATCAAGAATTGCTTGTTTAAGTCTAAATACTTAGAGTTAATGTTTTGAAAAAGTTTAGAGCATCAAAATTGCTTATAACTGATAGAATCCCGAACAGATAAATTTCGGAGCCGTTAGAGCTGTTATTGCAAGCCCGTCCTCATATTGCAAGTCCGTCCCAGTCATTGCGAGCGAGCAATCTCAAAGATTATTTCGGCGCCCTTACGGCTTCCTTGCAGTACCCCGGCAGGGTCACTTCGGCGGCCCTGTGGGCTTTCCTGTAACGTGGGCAAAAGGGACAGGCAAAAGCAAATTGTTTGCAGTTTTTGTCAGGCCCATTAAATTAGCTCTTCATGAAAAGAAGAATTTATCTCCGCAAGAAAAGCCTTGAAGAAGCCATAAAAATCACTTTGGAGGCCTTCCCCTGGAAAGATTTTCTCAAAAGTGAAAGCGTCCCTGTAAAAAAGGCCCTGGGGCGCATAACCGCTGAAGCCATTTACGCCAGGCGTTCAGTGCCAGCCTTTAACTCTGCGGCCATGGACGGTATTGCTGTTCAGGCTGAAAAGACCTTTGGCGCCCACGAAAGCCATCCCCTGCGTCTAAAAATTGGCAAAGAAGCCTTTTTCATTAACACTGGCGAGCCGCTTCCTTCTGAAACCAACGCTGTCATCATGATTGAAGAAGTCCATCAGATTAGTAAAGACGAAGTTGAAATTATGGCTCCGGCTTTTCCCTGGCAGCACGTGCGGAAAATCGGCGAAGACGTAGTTGAAGGGGAGCTAATTTTTCCGCCCTCTCACAGGCTGGCTTCCTGGGATTTAGGCGCCCTTTTAGCTACCGGACACCTTGAAGTAGCTGTTAAAGAAAAGCCCAGGGTAGCCATTATTCCCACTGGAGACGAGCTTATCTCTCCTGAAAAAGCTACCGAAGAACTGCTTAAAGATGGCCGCACCGTAGAATTTAACTCCACCATGATAACCGCCACGATAGAAGAATGGGGAGGAGAAGCCCAGGTTTTTCCCATTATTCCTGACATTCCCGAAGAAATAGAAAAAGCCATTTTCAAGGCCTTAGAGGCTGATTTTCACTTGATTACCGTTTTAGCCGGCTCCTCAGCAGGCTCTAAAGACCACACCGCCAACCTCATTGAAAAAGAAGGTGAGCTTCTCTTCCACGGCGTAGGCATAATGCCTGGCAAACCGGCTATTTTGGGCCGCCTTAAGGGAAAACCGGTTTTAGGGGTACCGGGGTATCCTGTTTCGGCGGTGATAGCCTTTGAAAAGCTTATGAAGCCCGCTTTTTCAGCCATGCTTGGCGTAAGGCTTCTTGAAAGGCCAAAAGTAATAGCCAAAGCCGGGCGCAAAATTCCTTCGCGTCTTGGGACTAGGGAGTTTTTAAGGGTAAAAGTTGGCGAAGTAGCCGGTGAAAAGGTTTTTATGCAGCTCAAGCGCGGGGCAGGGGCCATCACCACCCTTACCAAGGCCGATGCCCTTTGCGAAATCCCTGAAGAAGTGGAAGGCCTTGAAGCTGGAAGCAAAGTAACCCTTGAAATTTTGCGTCCGGAAAAGGACCTGGCGCGCACAGCTTTAGTGTTAGGGAGCCATGATATGGCCCTTGACATCATGGAGGAGTTCCTCAAAAGAGAGGCTCCAGAATACGACCTTTCTCTGGCTCATCTGGGAAGCCTTGGTGGACTCCTGGCCTTAAGAGATAACCTCTCTCACTTCGGAGGCACCCATCTCTTTGACCCTGAAACCGGAGAATTTAATGTTCCTTACATAAAGCGCCACTTACCAGAAACTCCTCTGGTGCTGGTACATTTTGCCTATCGTGAACAGGGGCTTATCGTGCCCAAAGGAAACCCCAAAAAAATCACTCGTCTTGAAGACCTTGCTCGTGAAGACGTAACTTTTATAAATCGTCAACCAGGGGCAGGCACCCGCGTCTTACTTGACTACCACCTTGAAAAGCTGGGTATTAACCCACGCCAAATAAAAGGCTATGAGTCCGAAGAAACCACTCATCTTGGCGTGGCCATTGCGGTGGCTACTGGCCGGGCGGATGTGGGCCTTGGGATTCTTGCGGCTGCGCGCCTTCTTTCTCTTGACTTTGTGCCTCTTTTCCGCGAACGCTATGACCTGGTCGTGCGGAAGGACTTTTTCCTCTCACCTTTCTGGCAAAAGATCGCCTCAATCCTTTCTTCACGGGCATTCCAGGAAAGGGTTTTATCCCTTGGCGGTTACGATGTCTCTGAAATGGGAAAGGTGCTTTACGAACAGTAATTTTATCAAGCTCTATGCCCGGTAACTTCACCAGTGCCGAGCCGCAAATAAGAACCCTTATGTCAGATGAAACCACAGGGGTATAAATTTTAATGTTATCCCGGTTCACCTCTTCAATTATACCCAAACCTAAGTGTTTTTCTCCATCAGAGAGGGCACAAGGTAGTATTTCAGTAATTGTGTCCGAAAA
>NZ_LSFI01000026.1 GCF_001642325.1 Thermodesulfatator autotrophicus
AGGCTGATCAAGGAGGTCAAGCGTAGGGCCAAGGTAATAGAGGTTTTTTGTGAGCTTGGGGCGCTTTACAAGGTGGTCTATTTGGTACTCAGAAGCCTGGAGGAGAGATACCGTTCACGGAAGCTAAGAGGCTTTGAGGAGCTTGCGGAGGAAGGCCTCTTATCCTGCGGACACAGTTGACGAAACACTATGGAAGAGACTTGAAGATCTAAAATCCTTCTCCTTCTTTTTCGCATAGGGCCCCTCCTTTTAATTATTGGTTCAAGTGTTTACTTGATAATTTTCTTGACTTATTCGGTTGTCAAAGAAGATGAATATCTTTTGAGAGGAAGATTAAGACAAATGACTGACAGGGGCATGTCATGCCAGATTTTGGCATTCTAAATTCTGATAATCGTGACACACAAAAGATTTAGGACACTATCCGTAGTGCTTGGCTTAGTTCTTTCCTAACCTCTTCTCGTAGCCATTCTGGGGAGACGATCTTAAAATATGGTAGCCAGCGGTAGAGCCAATGTTTAAAACCTTCTATGCCGCGCACTTTGAAACGCACTTCAAGCCAAGCGTTATCTAAATCTCGGTATTCCTGATCCTTGATCCACTTTTTGCGAAGGAAATATTGTCTAACCTCTGGAGCAAAATGTATTACCACTTCTTCTATTTCGTCGCCTATATAAGGACCAAAAGTTTCCTGTACTTCTTTCACTGAAGAGACATTTCTATTGGGCAGAAAATATTGCTCGGTAAGCTTCCATGAACGGATCTTATCCAAAGCAAAGGTGCGCAAGTCGTTTTTCTTACGGCACCAGGCCTGCACGTACCAAAAGTCTCCAGTAAAAAAACGAAATATGGTTCTATTGGCCGGAGCTCTTTCCTTTTGCCAGGTTCTTTTTCATACTCTATTTCAACAATTTGATGTTCTTTGATAGCGATAGAAATATCACGCAGAAGATTCAGGATGTAAGGACTCACAGAATGGGTTTGGATGGCCAAAATACCTTCAAAGTTTACAGACAGCCTGTTTTGAGAAATAGTCTTTTTTTCAATCTGATTTAAAACTTTAGCCGCCTCTTCCCCTAAACTTGGCGTAAGGAGCTCTTTGGCCAGGGCAAAAATAAGGACTTCTTCTATTTCAAGAAAAACCCTTCGAAGACTGAAGTTTTCTGGAAAAGAATAGCTACTTTTCTCTTGATCGAAGAAGATAGGAAAGCCGGCATTTTGTAAGGAACGCAGATAGCGATATATGGTTCTTTCGGAAACTCCCAGTTCTTCAGCAAGATGGGAGACACGTACCTTTTGTCTTTGATCAAGAAGATTTAAGATATAAAGCAGACGATCAAATTTGTTACCCATCGTTTAATTTTTTTAAGTTTTTGGAAACTAAATTCTTTTGAGAACTTTGCAAAATTTCGTAAATCAAAAAATCTTTCTACCTGTATGATACAAATATTAACCAAAAATAAAAATTTCTGTAGCCATCACCAAAACTTATCTTATATTATATCTCGCCTCTTTTTACTTTTATTGCTGTTTCTTTCATATATTTTCTTATTCTGGGCATAATTCGCCTGCCTTCCCCCTAAAAAGCCCATTTCTTCTTAAAATGCCACGAAAGATTAAGCAAATTGTAGGTAAAACATGTCAAAAACAAATGAATCTCGTTGGCAAAAAGTCCTACGTATCTAGCTCTGGCTCGACTAAGATGTAAACTGAATATCCAAACACCATTTATACTTTGTTCCTGAGCCGCGAAAATATTTTGTTGCGCTTTTTCTGGTTTTTTCGAAAGAGCTCTCCCCTTCTGTCTTTTGTAGAAAATTCCACAAAATTTATTCTCCCTGGGCACCTCCGACGAAGCTCCTGGTGTCATAGGCCTTATCCGCAAAAATGGCCTTCTCATCGCCTTCAAGCACCTCCTCCATTACCTGTGAATCATGTACATTGGCCGCAGTACACACAAACTCCGTTACAAAATTATTTTTTGGGCTCAACAGAAATATGATCCTTATAGGCCATAAATGGTCTTTTTGCCTGAAGCATCGTTGTCGCCTTTACCGGGTTTTCTAGCAGCTTTGACCAGGCGAGCATCTACGATTTTGCCAGTTTTAAGCTCAAAACCTTTCTGGGCCAGCTGACGTTTAAGCTCATCAAAGCAAGCCCTATAGAGGTTCATGGATTTGAGGTCTTTTCTAAAGCGAGAAATAGGCTTTACGGCCAACCTTGGCGGGGTGAAGTTGGCCAAAGATTTTTTCAAAAGGAGCCCAGTCGATAAGTTTATTAATGCGAGAGAGAAAATCTTCAGGTAGATTTTGGTAGACAAGATGTTCGCCAATGGTTAGTTGAGGAGAGTTATTATGGAACATTACCAGACTCCTTTAGTTTTTGATTAAGTTTATCATGGGAATTATGGTTTTTCATGGAATTTTGCAAAGGTCTCTTCAAAATATTGAAAGAAAATGGCTTAGTTCATGAAGTCTTAAGTAAAAATAAACGCGTCTGGATAATAACCAATAATACCTGGAAACAGAAAAAGAATGGAAAAGGATCCTGGTGGTAACAGAAAGTAATAAAATGAAGGACATATTAAATCGTGAAGTTCGCTGTGCGCTACAGGAATTTAGGAAAAGTCTTTTTTTGAGGTTTATTTCTGGCGAATTTAAGTTTTAAATTAACTTTATGAAAGTGGTCATTATAGGCGCAGGTAGTTGGGGCACTGCCCTTGGTAAGCTTTTGGCTGAAAAGGGTAAAGATGTTTATCTTCTGGCCAGACGTAAAGAGGTCTGTGAAAGCATCAATAAACGTCATGAAAACCCATTTTATCTTCCCAGAATTAAACTACCTAACAACCTTAAAGCTACTGTTGAACCAAATGTTTTAAGAAAATCAGAGCTGATAGTACTAGCTGTACCTTCTCATGCCTTGCGTAAAACTTTAAAAAGCTTACGGGATTATCTTCCAGAAAAACCTGTTCCCCTGGTATCCACCATAAAAGGCATTGAAGAAGAAACTCTTGCCACCATGAGCCAGGTAATAAAAGATGTTCTATTTCCCGAGTGGCATTCTTTTTATACAGTCCTTTCTGGGCCTAGCTTTGCTGAAGAAGTGGCCAGAAGACTTCCCACAGCGGTAACCATCGCTGGGTATGAAGAAGAAATCACCTCTTTCGTCCAAAAAACCTTTGCCAGCCAATATTTTCGCACTTACCGAAGCCTGGATGTTATGGGAGTAGAGCTAGCCGGAGCCCTTAAAAACGTTATTGCCATTGCGGTAGGAATTTCTGACGGCCTGGAACTAGGCCTGAACGCTCGGGCAGCTCTAATTACTCGGGGGCTGGCTGAAATTTCCCGTTTAGGAGTTAAGCTTGGCGCTAACCCTCTTACCTTTTCAGGGCTTGCCGGTATGGGAGACCTGGTTTTAACCTGCACCGGCTCCCTTTCCCGTAACCGTACCGTGGGCTTACGACTGGGCCGAGGAGAAAAGCTAAAAGATATTTTAGCCGGCCTCACACAAGTGGCAGAAGGTGTTCGCACCACCGCTTCTGTCCGAAAACTTGCCCAGAAAGTTAACGTGGAAACTCCCATTTGCGAAGCAGTGTACCAAGTCCTTTATAAAAAGGAAAATCCCTATGATATGGTTTCTACCCTGCTATCCAGGAAATTAAAGCAGGAATTTGATTTTTAATTATCAAAGAACTTAGAATTATTATTGACAAAACTTTGTTCTAAAGTATAACTCTACTAAAAAGATATATTAAGGAGGATGGAATGAAAATTAAAGGAACCAAGACAGAGAAAAATCTATTAAAGGCCTTTGCCGGAGAATCTCAAGCGCGCAATCGTTACACTTACTTTGCCTCAGTAGCCAAAAAAGAAGGTTTTGTTCAAATTGCTCACATTTTTGAGGAAACAGCCAACCACGAAAAGGAGCATGCCAAGAGGCTTTTTAAGCTTTTAGAAGGTGGTGAACTTGAAATATGTGCCTCTTTTCCTGCCGGCAAAATTGGCACCACTTTAGAAAACTTAAAGCACGCTGCCGCCGGAGAAAATTACGAATGGAAGGAGATGTACCCAGAGTTTGCTGAAATTGCTCGCCAGGAAGGCTTTCCTGAAATAGCGGGTATTTTTGAACGTATTGCCGTGGCCGAAAAATATCACGAACGTCGCTATGAAGCCTTTGCCCGCTTAATAGAAGAAGGTCGCGTTTTTAAACGCGAACTGGAAGTAAAATGGCGCTGCCGAAACTGCGGTTATATTCATGAAGGACTTGAAGCCCCTGAAGAATGCCCGGCCTGTGCCCACGCTCGGGCTTACTTTGAACTTTATGTAGAACCTTGGTAGAAATAAGGGGGCTTAAGCCCCCTTCATTTTATTCCCACTCAATAGTAGCTGGTGGTTTTGAAGAAATATCATAAACCACTCTATTAACCCCTCGCACTTCGTTGATAATGCGGTTAGAAAGACGAGCTAAAAGGTCATAAGGCAGCCGTGTCCAGTCAGCGGTCATGGCGTCAACGCTATCCACACATCTTATAGCAATAACATGCTCATAAGTGCGGTAATCCCCCATAACCCCTACCGTGCGTATAGGCAAAAGCACGGCAAAGCTTTGCCAAACCTTACGATACCACCCGCTTTTTTTAATCTCTTCAAGTACAATGGCGTCTGCCTCTCGAAGTATTTCCAGGCGTTCTTTAGTAACTTCCCCCAGAATACGAATGGCAAGCCCTGGCCCTGGAAAGGGTTGACGATAAATAATGTCTTCTGGAAGGCCGAGTTCGCGGGCGATTTCTCGCACTTCATCTTTAAAGAGCTCCCGAAGCGGCTCTATAAGCTTTAATTTCATGCGCTCAGGAAGAGCTCCAACATTATGGTGAGTTTTAATGGTAGCCGAAGGACCCTTGAAAGAAACACTTTCTATTACATCCGGATATAAAGTTCCCTGAGCCAGATATGTTACTTGGCCTACTTTTTTGGCTTCTTCTTCAAAAATTTCAATAAAGGTATGACCAATGATTTGCCTCTTCTTTTCCGGGTCAGTAACGCCTTTTAAGCGTTCAAGAAAGCGTTCTGAGGCATCAACATAGTGAAGGTTAAGACCAAGAGAGCCCATGAGGTTTAAAACACTTTCTACCTCACCTTTGCGCAAAAGACCGTTATTAACAAATATACAGATAAGCCTGTCACCTATAGCCCGGTGAACTAAAACAGCCGTAACTGTAGAATCAATACCCCCAGATAAAGCACAGATAACCTTTTCATCAGGGCCAACTTTTTGACGAACCTCTTCCACTACCTTTTCAATAAAGGATTTCATAGTCCAGGTGGGCTTACAACCGCAGATCCTTAAAACAAAGTTAGCCAGGACTTCCTGGCCGATTTCAGTATGAGCTACCTCTGGATGAAATTGAACCCCGTACAGACTTTTTTCGGAATTTTTAATGGCGGCGTAGGGAGAATTTTCACTTTCAGCAATGGCCCCAAAGCCTTGCGGAAGCTTTTCTACCCGGTCTCCATGGCTCATCCACACCCGATAAGTTCTATCCAGGGCCAAACCATAAAAAAGGTCGCTATTGTCAATGATTTTTAACTCTGCCGGACCAAATTCTCTTTTATTACTGGCCTCAACCCTTCCCCCTAAAAGATGAGTCATAAGTTGCATGCCATAACAAATACCAAGCACTGGCACTCCCAGAGAAAATACCTCTTTAGGTACAGTGGGAGCGTCTTCATCATAAACACTTGCCGGTCCTCCTGAAAGGATTATCCCCTTGGGAGAAAAAGCTTTGATTTCTTCAAGAGAAGCCGTGCAGGGCTTTATTTCACTATAGACATGAAGCTCCCTTACCCGGCGGGCAATAAGCTGAGTGGTTTGCGAGCCAAAATCCAATACTAAAATGCGGTCTCCATGTTCCATTAATCTTGCCTCCTTCTTTCTCTAGAACGACGTAAGAAAATCACCGCCCCTACTAAACAAATAATCAAAACACCTATAATAAACATTTCTATTAAAAACATTTTAAGTCTCTCAATAGGAACCTGCCCGGCATGAGAAATTTCAAAAGAAAGTATTAAAAGACGCCTTACTGAAGCAATAATGGCCACCATTATAAAAGGTTCCACACAGGCCAGATGATGCTCCTCACCAAAAATAATCTGAACGGTGTGTAAAATTTCAAGAAACATAAGAGCTAAGAGAAAGCGATCCATTACTTTAAGAAGGCCATGAGTGAAATCGTGAGAATCAACTATAAGATTATATAGGGCCTTTGCTCCGTCATAAATAACCACCGCTGAAGCCATCAAAATCAAAACAGCTACTAAAATATAAAGAAACCTTTCCACTCTTAAAAATTGTTCTTGGAAAAAAATATCAAGCCATGGTCTTCTGGGTTTCTTCATTCCCCTCCCCCTATCTCTTTTTATGGGTAGATTATCCTAGAAAAATTTATTAGAAAAGAGCAAAAGGAGGTAAATATGCCACAGCTAAATTTAGACTGTGAAGGCCCCCTTACTTTAAATGATAACGCTTTTGAACTATGTGAGACCTTTATTCCTAATGGGAACAAGTTTTTTGCTCTTATTTCAAAATATGACGACTTCTTGGCTGATGTAGAAAAGCGCCCCGGATATAAAGCTGGTGACACCCTTAAACTAATTTTGCCCTTTTTAAAAGCCCATGATGTGACCAATAAAATTATGCGCGAATTTTCTAAAAAGACCCTTAAAGTCCTTCCTGAGGCTATCTCGTTTCTACGTTTTGCCCAAAAAACCTGGCCTACATTTATAATAAGCACAAGCTACCGGCCTTATCTTGAAGCTCTTTGTGAAATTTCCTCTTTCCCCATGGAAAATGTCTTTTGCACTGAAGTGGATATGGAAAAAATAAAATTGCTTCCAGAGGAAAAAAAACTCTTACAAAAGATCGCCCAGGAAATAGCTACATTACCCATGATTGAAATCCCTGATGATGCCAAAAGCTTAAGCGACCTCCCAGCTGAAAGCCAAAAAGTTGTTCTAAAACTTGAAGAAATTTTCTGGGAAATTATCCCTGAAACTAACGCTGGCTATTTCCTAAACAAAGTAAACCCAATTGGAGGGTCAGAAAAAGCTAAGGCTGTAAAAAGCAGCCTTTCTTTTACTGGATTGTCTCTAGAAGAAACTCTCTACATTGGCGACAGCATAACCGACGTCCAGGCCTTTGAACTAGTAAAGGAAGGAGGGGGAGGCACCGTTTCTTTCAATGGTAACCGTTACGCTCTGCGTGCCGCTGAATTTTATGCCCTGGCACCACAGGCAGCTTTTCATGCCTGTTTGGGAGTAATTTTTGCCAAAGGGGGGCGAGAAGCCCTACTGAAAGAAGCTACCCAAAAAGAATTCAAACCCTGTAAAACTCTCCCTGAAACACTTAATAACTGGTCCAACATAGCTGAGTTTGGCCAAACAAGCCAAGAAAATTTTGAGGAACTAGTTTCCAGAAGTGAAACTTTTCGTAAAAATGTAAGAGGAGAAGCTATAGGAGCCCTGGGATGATCCCTATACAAGACATAGTCCCTAGAAAAACCTTTCCAGTGGTTACGGTTAGTCTTATCATACTGAATACTCTGATATTCATTCTCATGGTTAATTTGCCCGTCTCTGTTCGAGAAGCTCTGGTGATTAACTTCGGGGTGGTACCCGCCCGCATAACTCAGTTTGGTTTTGGGGAAGCCGGAAAAGCTTTTCAAAATGTAATCTCTCTTTTTACCGCCATGTTTTTGCATGGGGGCTGGATTCATCTTTTAGGAAACATGTGGACGCTCTGGATATTTGGCGACAATGTAGAAGACCGCATGGGGCACAAACGCTTTCTCATTTTTTATTTGTTATGTGGAGTAGCTGCAACCTTGATCCACGTATGGCTTCATCCTGATTCTACTATTCCCATGATTGGTGCCTCAGGAGCTATTTCAGGAGTACTCGGCGCTTATTATGGGCTTTTTCCCTTGGCAAGAGTTATTGTAATGGTGCCCATCTTCTTTTTTCCTTTTTTCTTTGAAATACCAGCAGTACTTTATATCGGCTGGTGGTATTTGTTGCAGCTCTTTTCAGGGACGCTTTCTATACTTCACGGGAAAATTGTAGGAGGGGTAGCCTGGTGGGCTCATATAGGGGGGTTTCTAGTAGGTCTCTTTTTACATCGTCTATTTTGTGTAGGGAAAAAATGTTTTCGGGATGAAGTCCGCCCCTGGGGTGTTTCTTATAATTTGGGAGAAAAATTTAATCGTTAGGAGAAGTTTATGTCTGGTGTATCTGGCTTTGATATCTTTTGGCTCATTTTCATTATTATGATGATGCAGCCTATTTTACGGCAGAAATTTCTTGAGGCTGCCCGCCAAAGGATGATTAGAAAGTTAGAACAAAAACGTAAATCACGGGTAATTCTTCTGGTGCATCGTCAGGAAACTATGAGTCTTCTGGGATTTCCCATTATGCGTTTTATAGATATCAACGACTCCGAACAGGTCATACGCGCCATCCATATGACAGACCCTGATGTCCCTATTGACATAATACTTCATACCCCGGGCGGCCTGGTGCTGGCCTCTTTGCAAATTGCCAAGGCCTTAAAGCGACATAAGGCTAAAACTACGGCCTTTGTGCCCCATTACGCCATGAGTGGTGGCACCTTGATAGCCCTTGCTGCCGACGAAATCGTCATGGGTGAACACGCTGTCCTTGGGCCAGTTGACCCCCAGGTTGGCCAGTTTCCAGCAGCTTCTCTGGTAAAAGTTCGCCAGACCAAACCTCTTGACAAAATAGATGACGAAACCCTAATTCTTGCCGACGTAGCGGAAAAGGCCTTAAATCAAATGGAATATAACCTGGAAGAACTTCTAAATGGCCGTTTCTCTGAAGATAAAGTAAAGGAACTTGCCAAACTCCTTTCTCAAGGGCGCTGGACCCACGATTATCCCATAACTTATGACGAAGCCAAGGCTCTGGGGCTACCTGTGAGCAACCAAATGCCTGAAGAGATTTACGAACTCATGAGCCTCTTTCCACAACCTATGCGCCAGCAACCTTCGGTAGAGTTTACCCCTTCACCCCGTCGCACTCCACCTCGTGGTAACGGACAAAGTTTAGCTTAGGAGGGTAGTATGGCTGAAAAAACCAAACTTAAAAAGTTAAAATGAAAAAAATTGTATTTTCTAGACACGCAAAACGAAGAGCAAAACTTTATAATATTCCTTTAACTGATATTGAAAACATAATTAAAAACGAAAATTTTTCAGTAATAACTAATTATCCGCTAAAAAGGAGAAAAAGAAATGAAAATTTATTATGATAGAGAAGCAGATGCTATTTATATAAAGTTAAGTGATAAAATGAAACCAGATGGAACCATAGAAATTGAAGAAGGTGTAAATATTGACACAACGAAAGAAGGGAAAATAGTAGGAATAGATGCCTCAAAAAAAATTAATTTAAAAACTATATTAAGTTATACTCTTATTATCAATAATGACGACTTAGACCAAGTATGTTCTCAACATAGAGAAAAATCGGCTATTAACACTGAAGTTGCGGGAGGGTAGTATGGCTGAGAAAACCGAGCTTAAAGAGTTAAAAGAAAAACTGGCTTATAATTCCCCCCACGTGTGGGACAAGCTTGAAGACGACGAAAAAAAAGCCATAGAAACTATTTCGGCAGACTACAAAGATTTTTTGAACGCCGCCAAAACCGAAAGGGAGTGTGCTGCTGAAATCGTAAAACTTCTTGAAAAAAGGGGCTTTAGCCCGGCGAGCAGCACCAGGTGGTACCATGTCTTTCGTGATAAAGTGGTAGTGGCCGTGGTAGCAGGGCGAAAACCTGTTACCGAAGGAGTACGCCTTATTGCCAGCCACATTGATTGCCCGAGGCTTGATCTTAAGCTCCACCCTCTTCTGGAAGAATTTGAAATGGCCTTCCTTAAGACCCACTACTACGGTGGCATAAAAAAATACCACTGGGTAGCTATGCCACTTGCCCTTCACGGTGTAGTAATTAAGGCTGATGGTGAAAAAGTTCAAATTAAAATAGGTGAAGACCCAAATGACCCGGTTTTTACCATCTGTGACCTTCTACCTCACCTGGCTCGCAAAGCCCAGGGAGACAAAAAGCTCTCTGAGGCTATACCGGGAGAAAAGCTAAATGTCCTCTTTGGAGGCCTTCCCCTTCCTGACTCTGACGAAAAAGAACGGGTTAAACTGGGGGTGCTAAAGCTTTTAAACGAGCGCTACGGCCTGGTGGAAGAAGACTTTATAAGCGCTGAGCTTGAAGTAGTGCCAGCAGGAGAAGCACGAGACGTGGGGCTTGACCGAGCTTTTATTGGAGCTTACGGCCACGATGACCGAAGCTCTGCCTTTGCTTCCCTGGCGGCTATTCTGAATCTTGAAGCCCCGCTTTACACTTCGGTAGCTCTTTTTCTTGATAAAGAAGAGATTGGCTCAGACGGAAACACCGGGGCCAAAAGCCGACTTCTGGAAAAAATTTATTACGACCTTTTGAAGCTTCAGGGGCTATCTCCTGGAGCAGATATAGTGCTTGAAACCCTTTTTAAGACCAAGGCTATCTCGGCAGATGTAACAGCAGGTATTGACCCCTTCTATATAGAAGTTCACGAAAAACAAAACGACGCCAAGATTGGCCACGGTGTGGTGGTGACCAAATACACCGGCCACGGCGGCAAATACGCCGCCAATGATGCCCACGCTGAATATGTAGGCTGGTTTAGACGAGTGCTTAATAAGGCACGGGTGGTGTGGCAGGCAGCCTCTTTTGGCAAGGTGGACGAAGGCGGCGGCGGCACAGTGGCCAAATATCTTGCCTATCACGGAATGGACATTATAGACTGCGGGCCTCCCCTTCTTTCCATGCATTCTCCCTTTGAAATAATTCACAAGGGCGATTTGTATATGACATTTCGTGCCTACAAAGCCTTTTACGAGGCAGGTGAAGATGAAAGTTAATCCTGGAGACCTGATACTTTTCTGCACGGAAGAAGGGCGCACTTATTTAATAGAAGCCACAGCCAAAAAATTTCAGACCCATCGCGACAGCTTTAACCTGGAAGAATTAATTGGAAAGCCTTACGGCTCAACTATTTTAGGAGCCAAGGGCACCAAGGCTTACGCCTTAAAGCCTACGGTTTATGACTACTTAATGAAGCTAAAAAGGGTAACCCAGATAATTTATCCCAAAGATATCGGTTACATACTACTGCGCCTTGACGCCGGACCGGGCAAGACCATACTTGAGTGTGGCACTGGCTCAGGAAGCCTCCTTATTGCCTTTGCCCACGCGGTAGGAAAGGATGGCCGGGTGATAAGTTATGAGAAAGAAAAACGCTTCCAGGAAGTAGCCTTAGAAAACCTAACCCGCTTTGGCTTGGCCGAAAGGGTAATATTCAAAGGAGAGGCCCAGGGAAGCTTTGACGAAAAAGAAGAAGTTGACGCGGTATTTCTTGACCTTAAAACTCCCTGGGACTTACTTAAAGCCGCCTGGCAGGCCTTAAAACCAGGCTGTCCTTTAGGAGTGCTTTTGCCCACTGCCAACCAAGTTAGTGAAACTTTAAAAGCATTGGAAGAACTCCCTTTTGTAAACACCGAAGTACTAGAAATTATGCTGAGATTTTATAAAACTAATCCTGAAAGGCTGAGGCCTGAGGACAGAATGGTAGCCCATACCGCTTATCTTCTATTCAGCCGTAAAATAAAGGAGGCTTAAATGAATGGCTTTGAAATAACCCAGGAAGGTATAAAAATAGCTGACACTGAAAAGGCCCGGGCCTCTCTTGATCACCTGGTTTATGAGGCTGTCTTTACCGAAGACCAGGAGCTTAAAAACAGGCGTCTTACTCTGGTAAAAGAAGTAGCCAAGGCGCTTGGGGCCATCCCTGCCTCTATTTTTGGCCTTTATAAGGAAATGGCCAGGGAATTTTTAGGCTTTACCGTGCCAGCTATAAACATACGCGGGCTTACTTATGACTTCGCCCGCACGGTTTTTAGGGTAGCTATCTCGCGTAATGTGGGAGCAGTGATTTTTGAAATCGCCCGTTCAGAAATGGGCTATACCAAACAGCGTCCCTTAGAATATGCAAGTGTAGTAACGGCTGCGGCTGCCCGAGAAGGTTATAAAGGCCCTGTCTTCATTCAGGGAGACCACTTTCAATTCAACCGTAAGGCCTTTTTGGCTGCACCTGAAAAGGAAAAACAAAATATCATAAAGCTTATTAACGAGGCTCTGGAGGCAGAGTTTTATCAGATAGACATTGACGCCTCTACGCTGGTGATTTTAGAAAAAGACTCTCTTCGGGAACAACAGCACTACAATTCCTTACTTACCGCTGAGATGACAGATTATATTCGCGAACACGAGCCAGAAGGCGTTACTGTAACCATAGGCGGAGAAATAGGAGAAATAGGCGGCGAAAATAGCACCCCTGAAGAATTAAGGGCGTTTATGGAAGAATATCTGGCCCACTTAAAGAGAAAACCCGGTATTTCAAAAATCAGCGTGCAAACTGGTACGGCCCACGGAGGCGTAGTGTTACCTGATGGCTCAGTGGCCAAAGTAGCAGTAGACTTTGACACTCTTAAAACACTTTCAGAGATAGCCCGTAAGGAATTTGGCCTGGCAGGAGCAGTTCAACACGGAGCCTCTACTCTTCCCGATGAAATGTTTCATCTCTTTCCTGAAGTCGGGTGCTGTGAAATACACCTAGCTACAGGTTTTCAAAACCTGATCTATGACCACCCGGCGTTACCAGAAGATTTCCGTCAAAAAATTTATAGCTTCTTAAAAGAAAACTTTAAAAATGAATGGAAAGAAGGCATGACCGAGGCCCAATTTATCTATAAAGTGCGCAAAAAAGGCTTCGGCCCTTTTAAAAAAGAGTGGTGGGACTTAGCACCCGAAATAAAAGAAGAAATAATGGCTTCTTTGGCTGAAAAATTTAACTTTTTATTTGAAAAACTAAAGGTAGTAGATACTGAAAAGATAGTAAATGAAAAAGTTCAACCCAAACTTATAAAAAAATTATTATAACTTTGTTATATTCGTTGAGACCCTTACAAAATTCTGAGTTAAAGTTGAGATCGCTACGGCGATTGTATCGCCTCGCGGCAAAGATTACTTCGCCACTTCTTGGCTAGCAATGACTAGGATGGTGATTTGCAATGACATATTTTTGTAACTGCGAACGAAGCAAAGCAGTCTCTGACATTGTAGAGTTGAGATTGCTTCGGCTCAAACCAGGCCTCGCAAGTGACAAAATGGGCCAGTCACTGCGAGAGATCCTTCGCTTCGCCCAGGACAAGCGAAGCAGTCTAAGATAGAATTTTACTTAATGATAACACTACAACGTTTTCTATTTCATTTGGACAAGAAAATAATCTAAGTAATAGATAAAAAATCACTTCAGGATATTTTATAAAAGATCCTGAAAGGAAATAAATTTAACCTAAAAAAAGGGCCGGTTTTACCCGGCCCCTTTTTTTATTCCTGAGTCATTCCTTTTTCGAGATCCTGTCCGGGCAGGCTGTACATTACCGTAGAACCAGTGGAGAAGTACTCAAGCTTACCTTCCTGCACTAACTGGTTAGCTGCTTTTTTAATAAGCATGGGCTTGGCATCAGGTATAGCCCTCTGCATATCTTTTAGATAAATCTTAGACTTACTTTTGGCTTTCTTTTCCATAAATTCAAGAATCTTTTGTTTGACCTCTTCTATATCCATAAAAACAACCTCCTTAAATTATTTAATATCCACGTGGCTGGTAAACCTAAAGTGCATAGAAGTTCTGTAAGTATCATAAGCCAGACGATAATCATCCATAGTCTTAGAAGAGAATGGAATTTCACAGAGCTCAAAGAAACGTTCCCAGCCAATACGTTCTGCCCATTCACCTACACGTTCATATTTACGAGCATGCTTGGCGTAGGTTTCAAGAATCTTGCGTACCCATTTAACAGTGGTTTCCCAACGAGGAGGCTCATTAGGAATATAAGGGATAACCAGTTTAGAGAACTTAGGAGCAGAAACACGGTTAGAAATTTTACCACCCACCAAAATAGCTACACCATCACCTTCTCCGTCAGCAATGGGCATAGCCGGACACATGGTATAACAGTTACCGCAGAACATACAACGGCTTTCCTGGACACGGACAGTCTTTTTCTTTTTGCCGTCAATTTCTACCGTGGCGGGTTTAATAGCACCAGTAGGACAAGAAGCCAAGACCAGCGGAATTTCACAAACATATTCTAAACGGTCATCTTCAATTAGAGGCGGCTTACGGTGAATACCAAGAATAGCTATATCTGAACAGTGAACCGCACCACACATGTTCAAGCAACAGGCCAGAGCAATACGCACCTGAGCCGGAAGCGTCATACTTTCAAAATAATCTATCAAATCATCCATAACTGCCTTCACGATACCAGAAGCATCAATAGCCGGAGTGTGACAATGGACCCAGCCCTGGGTATGAACAATGTTTGTTACACCAGCACCAGTACCACCAATAGGGAACTTATAAGAACCTCCTGGATGTTTGCGACTCTTAAGGTCTTCTTTGAGGGCACGTAAAGTTTCCTCATCAGTTACATGAAATTCAATATTGTTACGGGTAGTCCAGCGGACATAACCATCACAATACTTATCTGCAATCTCACAGACTTCACGGATGTAATCAGTGGTCGCCAAGCGCGGTGTACCTACTCTTACCACATAGACTACATCACCAGTTTCGCTGGTATACTTTAATACACCCGGCTCAATAATCTCGTGAGACTTCCACTTACCATAATTCTTTTTGATAACCGGGGGAAAAAACTGAGCATAATATGGAGGTCCGATATCAGTGATACGGTTTTCCATGGGTTTTTGGGGATTATAAAGCTTCTCACCTAACTCCGGATCATAAGGTTTAGAGAAAATTTCATCTAATTCAGCTTTTTGAATCTTTTCATAAATCTCAGACATATTTACCTCCTTCTTTTTAAACTTTTTATTGAAGGGGCCTTTATGGCCCCGATTTTTTCAAACCTAAGCAGGGTGACGTTCACGATATTCTTTAATATCTCGCTTCCAACCGCCCTCAACTTCTTCTTCTTTCCAGAAGACGTAGGGGTTAGAGCGAGGTTCTTTAATCATCTGAGGTACGTGCTTTAATTTCACCGTTTCTACAAAGTTAGCCAGACCTACGCGCTGCATCAGTTCACCAAGACGTTCACGGTTCTTACCTTCTTCCATCCAGAACATCCAGACGTTTTCAATGATTTCCTTGAGCTCATCATAAGGGGGCTCAAGACGAATAAAGGGTACTATAACCGTAGAAAGCTGAGCACCTTCAAGAATAGGAGCTTTAGCACCCATAAGAATGGTAGCCCCAGTATCTGTTCCAGGGCGGAGAGCTTCAGGCATTACGTTAATACAATGCATGCAGCGGTTACATTCTTTATTGTTTATATGAAGTTTTTCACCATCCCAGTACATGCACTGGGTGGGGCAAAGGTCAATAACTTCCTTTTGAATATCAAATTTACCCCAGTCGCGCCCAGCATGAGCACCAGCATTGGGCTTAAGTTCTCCACCCACATAAGCTTTTACAGCTTCCTGGTCAATCCGGATATCGTCAATCCAGGTACCAATAATAGAAAAGTCAGCACGAGCAATAGAAGCCACACAGTCATTAGGACAACCAGAAATCTTGAACTTAAACTTATAAGGGAAGGCTGGACGGTGAAGCTCATCCTGATAAGTCATAGTTAAGTCATAACAAAGTTCCTGGGTATCAATACAACTCCACTCACAACGGGCCTTACCCACACAGCAAGCCGGAGTACGCAGGTTTGAACCAGAGCCACCAAGGTCCATCTTGAGCTGGTGAGTTAAATCAAAAAATACAGGTTCAAGCTGCTCAGTAACAGTACCCAGGAGAATAATATCACCAGTTGACCCGTGGAAGTTCGTCATACCACTTCCACGATGGTCCCACATTTCGCAAAGTTTGCGCAAGGCAGAGGTGTGATAAAACTTAGAAGCGGGCTGGTTTACACGAATGGTGTGAAATGCCCAAATTGCAGGAAACTTGTCCTGCTGATCAGAATAGCGGCCAATAACACCACCACCATAACCAAAGACGCCAACGATACCACCGTGCTTCCAGTGTGTTTCCTTGTGCTTGTAGGAAAGTTCAAGCTGGCCTAAAAGGTCGAAACAGGCCTGTTTCTTGTGTTTTTCACCGTACTGCTCAATGTCATCTACAAAGCTTGGGAAGGGGCCTTTCTTCAGTTCTTCCATCATTGGGGTGTCATGTTTTTTAATTTCCGACATCAATTAACCTCCTTGAAGAGTTTTTCTACTCCTTGTTATGGCGAGCCTAGTAAGATTTAAATTCTATGTCAAGGAAAAAAGAAGGCTATTATTAGGCATTTTTTCTTAAAAATTTTGCATATTCTTTTAAATCCTAATCCAGGTAAAAACAAAAAGATTTTTGATCATTAAAAATTCAAGCAGCAATAATAGGATGCCAGGCTTGAAGTAGATCTTCTTTTTCTTTTTTAAGGATAAGTATAATTTTGGTTAACTCATTTTTATTTAAAGGAAGAGCTTTGGGCCACTTAGGCAGCTTATTGTAACCTTCTTCAGGTACAAAACCTGCTGCCCTGGCAATAAGGTCAGCCTTAAAAATAAAAGCTGCTCCTTTATCTATTTTTCCATTTTGAACTGGTTGATGATGATTTTTTATGGCTTTTACAAAATCTTCAGAAAAACACCATTTTTGGGCTATATATCCTCCGATTTCATCATGAAGAACTCCTATTTCTTTTTCTGCTTCATAAAAAGAACAACCCTTTGCCTCTTGAATAGCTAAAATTTTCAAAAAATGGTCTGGCAAAAAAACAGCTAACACCAAACGACCGATATCGTGTAACAACCCTACGGAATAAAGAGTTTCTGCCTCGCTTTTTTCAGCCTCTCCCAACAAAAAAGCTGCCCGAGCCACCCCTATAGCATGTATCCATAAACGGAGCATATCAAACTTTTTAAAAGTAGCCGAAGGTTTAAGGATATAGCTTAAAGCGCTTGCTAACACAATATTACGCACCTCTCCAAAACCCAAGCGCACAATAGCCATTTTGAGACTCTTTGTCTCTCCACTGGCAGAGGCATAAAGGGGAGAATTTGCCAATTTTAAAATTTTAGCGGCTAGGGATTGGTCTTCATATATGATTTTTTCAAGTTCTTTAGCCGAAGCATCCTTTTCAATAGCACTTAAAATTTTTTGACTTGTTTGAGGAAGAGTAGGTAATTTATCAAGCCTTTTAGTTATTTCTGCAAGTCTTTTTTCATCCATCAACTCTTTTTTCGGAACTTTTACTTAAAAAACTTAAATCAAAAAAATTTTTTAAAGTTTTCTTTTTGGAGGTCCGAAAAAAAGAGTGATGGCTATGATGGTTCTTACTTCAGAAAGAGTAAAAAAATTAAAAGGAGTGCTTAAAGAGCAATTATTATCTATCGGGGTCTCATTGGCTATCCTGATAGATGAAGCAGGAAATGTTATTGCTTCTTCAGGTAAAGAAAACGGGGTTGATACTACCTCTTTAGCAGCCCTGGCTGCAGCTAACTT
Organism: Thermodesulfatator autotrophicus; assembly: GCF_001642325.1. Taxonomy (GTDB): domain Bacteria; phylum Desulfobacterota; class Thermodesulfobacteria; order Thermodesulfobacteriales; family Thermodesulfatatoraceae; genus Thermodesulfatator; species Thermodesulfatator autotrophicus. The sequence continues at coordinate 17,654 of NZ_LSFI01000026.1, forward strand.
TGGAGCAACGGCCCAAATTGCCAAGCTTTTAGGGGAAGAAGATTTTTCTATCCTTTATCACAAGGGCAAAAAAGATAACATCCATTTTAGTCGAATAGGTAAAGAATTTATATTGGTAACTATATTCACTGATGAAACCCCTTTGGGGCTAGTTCGTTTAAGGGTAAACCAGATATCTCAGGACCTTCTCAATTTATTAGTAGAGGACGATTAGCAGGTGCTAAATGGCTTTAATAGATCTTCACAAAAGAGAAATACACTGCAAAATTGTTTACTACGGTCCCGGGCGCTGCGGGAAAACTACCAACCTTTTTTATATCTACAACGCCGTAGCCGAAAAATACCGTGGTAAACTTTTAACCATTGAAACCAAAGGAGATCGCACTCTCTTCTTTGACCTTTTACCCATAAACCTTGGGAAAATCCACGGTCTTGATATACGTATTCAACTCTACACCGTCCCTGGGCAAGCCCATTACCGGGCCACCCGGAAACTGGTTTTAAAGGGCGTTGATGGCATTGTATTTGTAGCAGACTCTTTGAGAAAAAGACGAGAAAAAAACATAGAAAGTCTCTTGGATTTAAGAAATAACCTCAAAGAATATGGTTTAACTCTAGAAGAAATACCCCTAGTCTTTCAATACAATAAAAGAGACCTGGTTTCAGTAAATATCCCTCTTTTAACCATAGAAGAATTAGAAAACGATCTTAATAAAGAACTTAAAGCTCCTTATTTTGAAGCCGCTGCTGTCAAAGGAGTAGGCGTCTTTGAAACCCTAAGGGAAATAAGTAAACGTACCGTCAAATACGTAGCCAATAAATACATTTTTGCCAAAAAAACAGCTAAAGCCCAAGGAGGCATTTTATGAGCCTTCCCAATGACAAAGACTTTGAATTAGCAGTTGACAAAGCTATAGACGAAATTTTTGGAAAAATAGAACCTTCGTCCTCAAAAGCAGCTGACGAAGAAGAGGTAAAAGTTCAACTCGAGCTAGAACCTCTTAACGAAATAGAACCTTCTCTCGAAGCCGAAGATAACAAGGTAATAAATTTCCCACAACTTGAAGAAACTTTGCGGCTGGTTTCTGAAGAAACTGATGAAGAAGAAAAAGAAGGCGAAACCCTCAGTCAAAAAGACCTTGAGCGAATTGCTGCTTCTCTTCTGAGTCTTGAATGGGAAGTCACACCTGAAACCTCTTTTGAATTTTTAACTACCTTAGAAGAAATAAAACAAAAAGCAGACCAGGATCTTTATCCCATATTTGACTTGCTATATGAAGTAGGCCAATGGCTCAAAGAAAGGCCAGAAGAAGCACGCCCTGAATGGCTACATTTCCTCCATCAAGGAATAGTGGCCTTAAACTTAATAGTTATCCATGGAAAAGAGATAGACCCTTATATTAAACAATTACAATCCGCTCTCAAAAAACTAAAACAAGAGCCTGAAACACAGGAAGACAAAGTTAAAAACATCCTCATTAAACAATTGGTATATGATTATCAACGCTTTTTAATGCTAAAATGGCTTTTCAGCCGTTCCCCTAAAACTAAACATTGGTTAGGGCTATGTCAGAAATCCATTAATGAAATAGAAGAAGTTATTAAAGCCCTTCCACCAGAAGAGCAACCTGATTTAGAAAAAATAAGAGAAAAAGTTCTCCAGAAAACTAAAACCACTAAAAAAACTTTTACCAGAGAAAAAACAGTTTCTAAAGAGCGAGAACCAAAAATTTATCAAAAAGAAAATATTTTTAAAGAAGGCTATCATTGCTTTGTAGATGAAGAAGAATTTATCGTCCCAGCTTCTCAGGTAGCCTATTTTGGTCCTTTTAAGCCGGGGTGGGAAAATAAAATAAAAGATGAAAAATTCCCTCTTATAACCTTGCTTGGTTTTTGGCGTTTCTTTTCTTTCATAAAACTCAAAAATAAGTTTAAAGGAGATTTATCTAAAAAAAACGAACAAGAACTAAGAAGTATGTCTTTACCTGTAATTAAAAGGGCAGAAGAGCCGGAATTCATTATGATTCTTTGGAAAAATAACCGCGGAGGTGTTCTTTTATTGAACGAAGCCGTCTTTATAGAAATCCCTGAAAAGAGCTTTAAAGTGAGCAAAGGAGATAGTCAGGTTGTTTTCATAGAAAATAAAGAATTTCCAATTGTAAAAATATAATGAATGCACCAAATTTTGAACAAATACTAAATGAAGCAGAAGTTTACGCTTCTCAGGGACTTTATGATGAAGCTATTTTAGCTCTGGAAGTCCTTATTTCTCAATACGAAGAAGATATTTCTCAAAATGGCCTTAAAGAAAAAATTTTAAAACGCATAGAAGAAATTAAAGAGTTAAAAGAGCAAAAAAAATTAGAAGAAGATTTGCCTATTGAAGTAGAAGCTTCTGAAGAAGAGCTTATCCAAGAAGCTCAAGTTCTTAAAGAAGGCGGCTTTTATGAAGCAGCTCTTGAAATTTTTGAGAATTTAATTAACGAAGGGTCACAAAACCCGGAAGTTTATCGTGGTCTAGCTGAGTGCCTTCTTGAACTTGACCGCTTTGAAGAAGCCATAAATACCATCAAACTAGCCCTAGAAATCCCTGAGCTCACCTTAGATGAACACGCTGCTTTAAATTATCTTCTAGGCAAGGCTTATGAAAAGCTAAACAAAATAAAAGAAGCCCTTGATGCCTATAGTAAAGCCTACCATTACAACACCCATTATTTAGATGTTGCCCAAAAAATTGAAAAACTAAAAGCCCTTCAGGAAAAATTTGGACGTCTGCAACTCCTCTTCGCCAACGGTATCCTTGACGAAAAGACTTATGAAGAAGCTAAAAAAATAAGCCAGGAAACAGGAAATAGCCTGGAATTTGTGTTAATAGAAAATTTCGGTATCCCCAAGTCTGATATTGGTCAGGCTTTGTCAGAATATTATGGTTATCCTTTTGTTGAGTTTAACGAATTAAATTTAGGGCCTAAACCTTCCTGCCTTGCAGGAATAAAAGAAAGTTTTTTTAAGCAAAATGTTTGCATACCTATTGAAGAAAGTGATGAACGAATTGTTCTCCTAATGGAAGATCCCTCTGACAGCATGCGCCTTGACTTAATCCGCCAAGTGCTAAAGGCCCAAAAGTTTGAAATAAAAGTAGGGATAAGAGAAGATATTTATAAGTTCATAGATTATTTTTACGGCAAATCTGACTTTGATCTCCCTGAAGACCTTTCTGAGCTTGAAATAGTTGAGGAAGAAGAAGACCAAGAGATTACAGAAGAAGATCTTTCAAACAGTGTCGTTGTTCAGTTAGCTAACCATATTTTAGAAGAGGCTTATCGCAAAGGGGCCTCTGATATTCACATAGAATCTTTGCCAGGTAAACGCGGTGCTCAAGTACGCTACCGTATAGATGGTGAGTGCCACCTGGTACGTAAAATCCCTTTTGCCTACAAAAGGCCGCTTATTTCCCGTATAAAGATCATGGCCAATCTTGACATCGCTGAAAAACGCCTACCCCAAGACGGGAAAATCAAGTTCAGGCTGAAAAACGCCTACCCCAAGACGGGAAAATCAAGTTCAGGCTCAAAAACGGTCGGTCCTTTGAAGTACGTGTAGCCACCATACCCACCATTGAAAATAATGAAGACGTGGTCATGCGAATTTTGGCCTCAGTAGAGGCTATGCCTATTGATAAACTTGGTTTAAGAGAAGAAAACCTTGAGGCCTTCAAAAAGTTATTGCAAATGCCCTATGGGCTTATTTTGGTAGTTGGGCCTACAGGCTCGGGTAAAACCACCACCCTACATGCTGCCCTGGGATATATTAATACCCCCAACAAAAAAATCTGGACCGCGGAAGACCCGGTAGAAATCGTCCAGGAAGGTTTACGTCAAGTCCAGGTTAAACCTAAAATTGGGCTTGATTTTGCTAGGGTGCTTAGGTCTTTTCTAAGAGCAGACCCTGACATCATAATGATTGGTGAAACGCGAGATGAAGAGACCGCTCGCACGGTAATTGAAGCTTCTTTGACTGGACATTTAGTCTTTACTACCCTTCATACCAACAGTGCTCCTGAAACAGTTACCAGATTATTAGGCATGGGTATGGACCCTTACAATTTTGCTGATGCCCTTCTTGGCATCCTCGCTCAGCGTCTGGCTAAAAGGCTTTGCCCTAATTGTAAAGAACCTTACCAACCATCAGAAGAAGAAATAGACCTTTTGATAGAAGAATACGGAGAACATCCTACCACTCCGCTTACCAGAGAAGCTTTTAAAGAAGCCACTCTCTTCAAGCCTAGAGGTTGTTCCTCTTGTAACAATACCGGTTATAAAGGCCGTTTGGCCATTCATGAACTACTGGTAGCCAACGACGAGATAAGAGAACTCATCGTAAAAAACGCCCCGGTTCATGAAATAAGAGACGCCGCCATGAGAGCTGGCATGCTTACCCTAAAACAGGATGGTATCTGGAAAGTGCTTCAAGGTCTAACTGACCTGAAACAAATCAGAGCTGTCTCTATCAGATAAAAAGGAAACCTTTGCAAAATCTTAAAAGTTTACTTTGTCACTCCGAGTAGGCCAAAGGCCACGAAGCAGTCTCAGAGGGTCTTAAGGAAAGATTGATTAGTCAATATTTTTGCAAAGGCTTCAAAAGGATATTAACAAAAATTCTAATGTTATATTCAGATCACCATGGCGACGGTGTCGCCTCGCGACAAGGATTGCTTTGCCACTTCGTGGCTCGCAATGACAAAAACATTAGAAAAAGCTAGCGATGACTCAGAAGGAAGAGGCCTTGCCATGACAAAAAGAGAATGTGGAGGTCTGCGGTGACATCCCATTGGTCACCGCGAGAGAATATCAACTTATCACTGCGGGGAGACCCTTCGCTCTCCCCGGGGCAAGCGAAGCAATCTTTTGGTATTTTTTCCGAAAAATTTATTAACCTCCATGCCCCTGTGGGGCAGGGGGGTTAATAACGAAAAAGGCGAGTTATAAGGCTTTTCAATAGTTCTGCTGGAAAAAGATAAAATAGGGCCAACGCAGAGAGTATAAACCACCACTTCCCAGGAATAGAAACAGTATGCAAATACTTATTAAAAAACGGGCACTGAACAATAACAACTTGAGAAATTACCATAAAAAGAACACTTAAGTTCAGCCATTTGTTGGCAAAGGGATTGAATTTCCAGATATTCAAATATTCTGACCGCGAGACATAGGCCACTGCCACCGCCATAAGAACAAAACCTGTAAATAAAACTGTCTGGGCAAATATTACCGATTGCGAACTGGAAAGAGCATAATCAAAGACTGGTAATAAAAAAAGAGCTATAAGCACAGAAAAAACCGTAATTAAAGCAACAAGCCTCCTGGTAAAAACTCCTTCTTCTGGCGGCCTGGGGGGACGTTTCATAAGATCTGGTGAAGGTGGATCCACCCCCAAAGCGAGCGCTGGCGGCCCGTTAGTGACCAGGTTAATCCAGAGGATATGAATAGCCGTAAGAGGAAGAGCTAGCCCTTTTAAAAAACCTGCTATCAACACCAAAATTTCTGAAAGGTTAAAGCTCAACAGAAATAACATATATTTTTTGATGTTATCAAAAATAGTCCGGCCCTCTTCTACCGCTGCTACGATAGTAGCAAAGTTATCATCAGCGAGAATGATATCTGAGGCCTCTTTAGCCACCTGGGTACCGGTAATGCCCATAGCAATGCCAATGTCAGCGGCCTTTAAGGCCGGGGCATCATTTACCCCGTCACCGGTCATAGCCACCACATGGCCCTCTTCTTTCAAAAGCTTTACTAGACGAAGCTTATGAGATGGAGAAACCCTGGCAAAGATGGAAACCTCTTTCAGCTTTTCCTTTAACTCCTGGTCAGAAAAGGTTTCTACCTCTTTGGCCGTTAAAACAAATCCTGAACTTCTTTCTGAAACAATACCCAAATCATATCCTATAGCCAGGGCTGTCTTGGCATAATCTCCGGTTATCATGATTACTCTTATGCCAGCTTCTTTGCACTTTTTAACAGCTTCTCGCACCTCTGGCCGGGGGGGATCTATCATGCCCTGGAGCCCACAAAAAATAAGATCTTTTTCTATCTCGGTCTGAGAAGGCATGTGCTCTGTCTCACGAAAAGCAAAGGCCATAACCCTTAGGGCCTCATCGGCCAGGTTATCAGTTATCTGGACCAGTTTTTGTTTCTCTTTACTCGTAAAGGGAAGAATCTGATTATCTTTCTGATAGTGAGAAGAAACATCTAAAATGCTTTCAAGGGAACCCTTGGTCAAAACCAAGTAACGCCCGTTTGCCCTCTCACGCACCACCACGCTCATTCTTTTACGGTCACTATCAAAGGGAACCTCTGCTACCCTTTCAAAGGCCTCTGGCTTAAGGCCTGCTTTAAGGCCGGCCACAAGAAGGGCTATCTCAGTAGGGTCTCCTATAAACTTCCCGTCTTCTAAACGGGCATCGTTACAAAGAAGACCTACTAAAAGAGTATGATAAAGGTCTGGGTGATGAAATATATCTACTGGCTTTCCCTGGTATAAAATCTGCCCCTGAGTTTCGTAACCTGCGCCTGTAACTTCAAAGAGTTTGTCTCCAGCCCATATCTTTTTAACTGTCATTTCATTTTTGGTAAGGGTGCCGGTTTTGTCCGTACAGATAACCGTGGTAGAGCCAAGGGTTTCCACTGCCGGGAGACGTTTTACAATGGCCCGTCGTTTAGCCATACGCGAAACACCTATAGCTAGGGCAGCAGTAACTACAGCGGGGAGAGACTCAGGCACGGCTGCCACTGCCAGAGAAACACCCCAGAGAAACATCTCAAGCCAGGAATGTCCTCGCATTATACCAAAGGCCGCCGCCACCGCGGCTACGATTAGAGATAAAACTCCCAGCCAGCGGCCTATGACTGCCAGCCTTTTTTCAAGAGGGGTCTTTTCTTCTTCCACCCCTTTAAGCATATGGGCGATTTTTCCAAATTCTGTGGCCTTTCCAGTAGCCACCACCAGGCCAAGGCCTCGGCCATTAATCACCGTGGTGCCAGCAAAGGCCATATTGCGTCTATCAGGAAGGGGAGTTTCTGGAGGTAAAATAAGAGACGCGTCTTTGGTTACCGGGATAGACTCTCCCGTAAGAGGGGCTTCGTCAATTTTAAGGTTTACGCTTTCCACCAGACGCACATCAGCGGCTATTTTGTCCCCTGCTGTAAGCACCAGAATGTCTCCAGGAACCACCTCACGAGCTGGAATTTTAAGATGTTTTCCTTCACGAACAACCACCGCCTCAGGAGCAGCCATCTCTTTTAAGGCGGCCAGGGCCTTATCCGCCTTCCACTCCTGAAGAAAACCCAATATCCCACAGGCCAAAATGATTAACAGTATGACTACAGCTTCTATTTTATCTCCCACCAGCAAAGAGATACCTGCTGCCACAAGCAAAATAAAAATTAAGACATTGGCAAACTGAGCCAGAAAGAGTTTTAGGGGAGACTTTTTAGGAGACTCTTCCAGTTCATTGGGGCCATAGATTTCAAAACGTTTTTTGGCTTCTTTCAAGGAAAGACCTGAAAAAGATGATTCCAGAAAACTAAAAAGTTCTTCTAGCTTAAGACTATGGGGGGTTGAGGGTAACCTGGCCACAATATTAGTTTTAAGAAATAATTAAGGGGTAGGCAACAAAATATTTACCTACCCCTTAGCATCGTTATTAATTTACCAAATTGTTACACGGTTTTCTTTTCGCGTTTCATGGCTATAAGCCCGGTACGGACTATTTCTTTGATGCCCAGAGGTTTTAAAAGTTCAATAACAGCTTTGAGCTTACTTTCAGGCCCGGTAACTTCAATGGTGTAAGTCCTTGGGCTTACGTCCACCACCTTGCAGCGAAATATGTCACACATCCGCAGAACTTCAGCTCTGGTATCTTTTTCAGCCTTTACCTTTATAAGGGCCATTTCTCTTTCTACAAATTCAGACTCTTCAGTAACATCAACCACTTTATAGACATCAATTAAACGGCGTAACTGCTTGATTATCTGTTCAATAATCATTTCGTCACCATGAGTGACCAAAGTAAGATGAGAAAGAGTAGGGTCAAGAGTTTCCGCTACACAAAGACTATCAATATTAAAACCTCTGCCTGTAAAGAGCCCAACAATACGAGCCAGGGCCCCAGGAGTATTTTCAACCAGCACTGAAAGAGTATGCTTTCTTTCCATATGCCTCTCCTTATACCAGAATCATTTCCGTAGTAGCCCGCCCTGCGGGAACCATGGGGAAAACGCCTTCTTCAGGCGCAATATGAATGTCAACCAGCACCAGGTTCTTGGTTTCAAGGGCCTTCTTTAAAACAGGCTCAACTTCTTCGGGCTTGGTAGCTCTTAAGCCAACCGCTCCGTAAGCCTCTGCCAGTTTGACAAAGTCAGGAATAGTAGCAAACTCAACGGCAGAGTAGCGCCGGTCATAAAATAACTCCTGCCACTGACGAACCATACCTAGATAACCATTGTTAAGAATGATAACCTTGATAGGTAAACGCTGGTCAATAGCCGTGGCCATTTCCTGAATGTTCATTTGAATAGAACCGTCTCCGGCAAAGTCTATAACCAGCTTATCAGGGTTGGCCATTTGAGCGCCAATAGCCGCCGGGAAGCCATAACCCATAGTCCCAAGACCACCTGAAGAAAGAAGCGTGCGTGGTTTGTCAAACTTCCAGAACTGGGCTGTCCACATCTGGTTCTGCCCGACCTCTGTGGAAACAATGGCATCTCCCTTGGTGAGCTCGTACATCTTTTCAATAACAAATTGAGGCTTTATGTATTCTCCTTCTTGCTTGTAGGAAAGCGGATAGCGCCTGCGCCAGATGTCAATCTGTTCCCACCACTCCTTGAACTGTTCTTTCCAGAGCTTACTGGGACGCGCCACACTCTTAACAACCTCAAGGAGTTTAGCCAAAGAGCGCTTACAATCACCCACAATGGGAATGTCAACTCGAACATTCTTTTGAATAGAAGTTGGATCAATATCTATGTGTACAATCTTAGCCATGGGAGCAAAGGCATCAACTTTTCCGGTAACTCTATCGTCAAAACGGGCACCTACCGCAATGATGAGGTCACTGTTAGCCACCGCCATATTGGCGTAATAGGTACCGTGCATACCGAGCATTCCCAAAGAATACTCATGAGTTCCCGGGAAGCCTCCCAAACCCATAAGTGTCATGGTAACCGGTATGTGAAGGAGCTCGGCAAGCTCTCTAACCTCTTCGTGTGCTCCTGAAGCAATAACCCCACCACCCACCAGAATTACCGGCCGGGTTGAGGCTTCAAGCAAACGATAAGCCTTCTCCACCTGCCGTTTATTGGGTTCGTAGGTGGGGTTATAACTGCGAAGTCTTATCTCTTCGGGCCAGTGGAACTCGGTTTTTGCCTGTTGGACATCTTTAGGAAGATCAACCAGAACCGGGCCTGGACGACCAGTGCGAGCAATGTGAAAAGCAGCCTTCAAAGTCCAGGCGAGATCTTCCACCCGCTTAACCAGAAAATTGTGTTTAGTACAGGGCCTCGTAATCCCGGTAATATCTACTTCCTGAAAAGCATCATTACCGATCAGTTTGGTAGGCACCTGCCCGGTAAGAACAACCATGGGAATGGAGTCCATGTAGGCGGTGGCAATTCCAGTAACAGTGTTAGTAGCTCCTGGACCAGAAGTAACCAGACAAACCCCTACCTTACCGGTAGAACGGGCCAGGCCATCAGCTGCATGCGCTGCTCCCTGCTCATGCCTCACCAGGACATGTTTCAGGCCTTCGGTGCGATAAAGCTCGTCGTAAATATCAATGACTGCCCCACCTGGATAGCCAAAAATAATGTCAACTCCTTCTCTTTTAAGTGCTTCAACAATAATTTGCGCCCCTGTCATTTTTTTAGCCACTATTTACCTTCCTCCTCCATTTTACGATATTTTTCCACAATAGCTAAAATTTGGTCTTTTAAAGCCAATTTTTGGACCTGTATTTTCTTTTTTTCTACTTCCTCTTCGGCGGTAAGATACGGACGCCGATGAAACTCCTCAAGCCGCTCATCAAGAGCACGATGTTCTTCCACTAGTTTGCGAAGCTCTTCATCTTGCTCAGCATACTTGGCTATTAATTCTTTTTCTTTGTCCATAAGGACCTCCTTTATAGGTTTTGTTTTTTTAATTCCTAAATTTTAAAACGTCAATATATTGTTATTTTTTTCACTAATAGAAAACTAAACCCTGCTAATCCAAAGGATTTTAGAAGCATAACTCTCGTTGATAGCGTAAAATTTCTTTTTGTGAAAAAAATAGCTTTTGCTTTTGACTACATTACAGGCCCATTTTATAATGCCAGACCGTATTTTTATTAATGTATGCCCAAAACAGATGATAATTTTGGAGCGGCCATTATAAGGCCTTTCTTTACCACAATAGGCTCCCTCCTTGCCATTGCAATGTTCCTCCCGCTCATTGCGAATCCTTTCGCCGTCATTGCGAGGCTGCTCTTTTTTTTTCTGTGTCATTGCGAGGGGCGAAACCCCGAAGCAATCTCTCGTTTCCTCTATCTGGTGAGACTGAACCGCTCCACTCGCAGTGACAATGGGGAAATGTTCCTCTCAGTGACAAATAAAGGGAGTCATTGCGAGCGGAGCGAAGCAATCTCAGGGGATTACTTCGTCGCACTTCGTGCTCCTCGCAATGACCCTGTTGTGGGTCACTTCGTCGCACTTCGTGCTCCTCGTAATAACCTGTTGGGTCGCTACGTCGGCTTTGCGGACCTCCTTGTAATGAAAAAAACGAAGTTATTGCACCGCGAAAACGTCGCCTCGTGGCGGAGTTCAGTAGAGTAATGAATACTCCTTTTAATATTATCGGTGCAGGTAAAGCCGTGTTAAACATTTATCTATAACAGAATCTCCTAAAATGTTTTGAACCTCTCTATTTTTTAAATAGAATTTTTCACTTAAAGCGTCTAGTATTTTTTGAAAGTTTTTAAAGGACAAAGATATGTGGGAGATACTTTTAGGACTTGGAGGTTTAGCTATAGGCTTTGGCCTGGCCTGGGTGGTTAGGCAAAAAGAGATAAATCTTCTTGAAGAGCAGCTTCAAGACCTCAAAAGTGAAAAAGAAAAGCTTTCCCAGGAAATAGTAAAGCATATAAATGAAAGCCTTAATGGCCTTTCTGGCCAGATAGTAGAAAAAAATGCCCAGATTCTCGGGCATTTAACCCGCGAAATTTTTGAGGCCCGGGAAAAACATTTAGAAAAACTAACCCTCCCCTTACATGAAAACCTGCAAAGGTTAGAAGAAGAGATCAAACGCCTAGAAAACCAGCGTGCCAGAACTTATGGCCAACTTGAAGAACGGCTCAAAACTTTAGTGGAAGAACATTTGCCAAGACTTGAGAAAGAGACCTCTATGCTCAAAGGTATCTTTCAAAACCCTCAACAAAGAGGGCATTGGGGTGAAATTCAGTTAAAACGTCTAGTAGAATTAGCCGGTCTAGTAGAACATTGTGATTTTAGCTCCCAGGTTACTACAGATAAAGGGTTAAGGCCTGACCTTGTAATTCACCTTCCAGGAGAAAAAGTTTTAGCGGTTGACGCCAAAGCACCTGTATTCAATCAGGATAAAAATATAGCCAGAATTATAAAAGAGCATATAAAGGGCCTGTCTCAAAAGGCCTATTGGGAGGCCTTGCGCCGAGAATTTAAGCGCACCCCTGACTTTGTCATTCTATTTTTACCTGCTGAAAGCCTCCTTTCTGCAGCTTACAAGGAAGACCCAACCATATTTGAATTTGCGGCCCGAAGAAAAGTAATTCTGGCCACGCCTTTTTCCTTACTGGCCATGCTAAAGGCTGTAGCTGTTAGCTGGCAGGAAACAGCCCTCATAGAAAACGCTCAGGAACTCATACAGGCCGCTAGAGAAATGTATAGCCGCCTGGAAAAAGTAAGTAAACATCTAGAAGATCTGGGTAAATCCCTTGAAAAAACTACTATTCAATATAACCAGCTGCTAGGCTCTTTTGAACGGAGACTTCTTCCTTTCGCCCGCAAGTTTGAAAAATTTAGCCTCACCCCAAAGAAAAAAACTTTCTTTAGACCTTATGAGGGAGGAAGAAAAGTAAAGGAAGAGCCAGCATACCCAGAATAGCACTTATGTAATAAGTGGTATGGAGTCCAAATCTGTCAGCGAGAAGACCTATAAAAATTACCATTGAAGACCTAAGCACAAAAGAAAGCATCATAAAGATACCATTAGCCATAGCCGGACTTTCCTTAGCATGCTCTTGAACCAAAGCTAACATAACCGGTGTAGTAGAAAGAAGAGTGGCTCCAGCACCAATTAAAGCTAAAAACTGCCATAAACCATTGGTTTCCAGAAACAGGAAAATAAACCCAGGAGCACCAATTAAAGAAATAGCCAGTGTTTTAGAACGGCCGAGAAAGTCACTTAAGGGCCCTGCGATTAATACACCTACCACCCCTGCGGCTTCAAAGACACTTAAGGCCAATCCGCCGAGGAAGAGATTTCCTCCCCTCATTTTAATATAGGTTGGCAAAAAAGCCGTTAAGGCTCCATGCATAAAACTCCGAGCGGCGATAACACCCGTGAGCGGCAAAAAAATGCGCCTAAAACCGGAAAACATCAGAGGGCCCCTGGGCTTTGATTGATAACTAATAAAATCAACTTTTCTCAAGTGTAAGAAAAGTATTCCGGACATGGCTATTCCAGCAAACATAACCGGCCATAAGCCATCCAGCCCCCAAAGACTCACAAGAGTCACAGCAATAAGCGGGCCTACGGTACGAGCAAGCTCTCCGCCAACCATAAAAAAACTCATAGCCAGCCCTTTTCTAGGGCCAGCCATCCTGGCTATAAGCACAGGGGCCGGCACATGAAACACCGCCACACTTATTCCCACCAGGAAAAGCATTAGAAGAAGAATAAAGTAATTAGAGGCAAGGCCTATAAGGCTCATAAATATGGCCGTAAACATCGGAGCAAAAATTACGAAATATTTAAGGTTCACTCTATCGGCCAAGAACCCTAAAACGGGATTCATCAAAGAAGGAAGCTGAATTACAGCGGCCAAAGAACCACCTCGTGTAAGGGAAAGGGATAGTTTTTCTAATAAAAGCGGCAAAAGAGGTGAAAGAAAAGCAGTATATACATCATGTACGAAATGGGCCAGGGAAAGCAAAAATATTTCTTGAGCCCTGAACTTTTTATCTGAAGGGGCCATAACTCAAAAAGAGGGTTCCGCCCAAAAATGCTATTTAGCTATCTTCTTGGCCACCTCTTTGGCAAAATAGGTGAGAATGATATCAGCCCCTGCCCGACGAATAGAAAGAAGGCTTTCCATCATGGCCCGTTCTTCATCAAGCCACCCCATTTTACCAGCAGCTTTTATCATGGCGTACTCTCCACTCACCTGGTAAGCCGCTATGGGATGGTTGAATTCTTCTCGCAAACGGGCAATCACGTCAAGGTAAGGCATAGCTGGCTTCACCATCAAGATATCTGCCCCTTCTTCTACATCTAAAGCAGCTTCTCTCAAGGCTTCACGCACATTGGCTGGATCCATCTGATAGCTTCGGCGGTCACCAAACTGGGGGGCAGACTCAGCCGCCTCTCTAAAAGGCCCATAAAAACTTGAACAATATTTTACCGCGTAACTCATAATGGGAATATGCGAAAAACCTGCCTCATCAAGGGCCTCTCTAATTCTAGCCACCCGTCCGTCCATCATATCAGATGGGGCCACCATGTCTGCCCCAGCCCTGGCGTGTGAAACAGCTACACGCGCTAATTGTTCAAGGGTAAGGTCATTATCCACCTCTCCGTTTTTGATAATACCGCAATGGCCGTGGCTGGTGTATTCACAAAGACAAACATCAGTGATGACCAGAAGCTCAGGCGCCACTTTTTTAATAGCTGAGATGGCCTTCTGAACCACTCCCTTTTTGGCGTAGGCCTCAGAGCCTATCTCATCTTTTTTAGCCGGAATTCCAAAAAGAATAACCGCTGGAAGGCCAAGGTCTTTAATCTCTTTGATTTCTTCTTTTAATAAATCAACCGAAAAGCGGAAAACCCCCGGCATAGAAGAGACTTCTTCTTTTACGTGTTGACCTTCCACCACAAAAAGGGGATAAACCAGGTGGTTTAATGAAAGTTCAGTTTCCCGTACCAAAGAACGCAAGGTTTCATTTCGGCGAAGACGACGGGGCCTATATTCAGGAAAAAACATAGCTACCTCCCTCTCTAAAATTTACTCGGTTTTCCGATGTGTTTTCTTTTTACGCTTTTCAGGCAAAAGAGCCACTTCAAGCACCTGGTCTACCTGGCGCACTGGTATAAACTCAATTTTACGGCGCATGTGTTTGGGAATTTCCTCAAGGTCTTTCAGGTTTTTCTCAGGGATAATTACTTTTCTAATTCCTTTGCGTAGAGCTGCAAGAGATTTTTCTTTTATACCACCTACCGGAAGGACCTTCCCTCTAAGAGTTATCTCTCCAGTCATAGCCACGTCTTTTGACACAGGAATTTCAGCCAGAGCTGAAATCATAGCCGTAACCAGAGTTACCCCTGCACTTGGCCCATCTTTAGGAATGGCGCCAGCGGGAAGATGGATATGTATATCATATTTTTCATAGAAATTTTTGGGGATTCCCCATTCCCTGGCTTTGGCTCTGGTATAAGAAAGAGCCGCCTGGGCAGACTCACGCATAACTTCTCCCAGTTGCCCGGTTAAAATAAGGTTTCCCTTTCCCTCCATAACCAGTGCTTCTACGTAGAGGACTTCACCGCCAGTCTGAGTCCAGGCAAGGCCGGTAGCTACCCCTATTTCGTCTTTTTCCTGTTCAAGCTCAAAAACATAGATCGGTGGACCTAAATACTTGTGAAGATTCTGGCGTGTTACCCTGAAGGGGCCTTTTTCCCCTTCAGCCATGCGCCTGGCAATCTTTCGGCAGATGGCAGCAATTTTTCGCTCAAGCTCTCTGAGGCCAGCCTCTTCGGTATATTCATTGATGATTTTTAAAATGGTTTCATCTGAAATTTGAATATCTTCAGGTTTTAAGCCATGCTCTTTAAGCTGACGGGGTAAAAGATATTTTTTGGTAATAGCGAGTTTTTCTTCAGAGGTATAGCCAGAGATATAAATTATCTCCATGCGGTCTCTCAAGGCTGGGGGGATAGGATCAGTCATGTTGGCTGTGCATATAAACATCACTTTGGAAAGATCAAAAGGAACACCGAGATAATGATCCACAAAAGAGGTATTTTGCTCAGGATCAAGAACTTCTAGGAGAGCCGCAGCGGGGTCTCCCTGAAAATCGGCGCACAGCTTATCTACCTCGTCAATCATAAAGACCGGGTTATTAGTACCTGCCTGTTTAAGCCCCTGGATGATACGCCCAGGCATAGCACCAATGTAAGTGCGCCGATGGCCGCGGATTTCAGCTTCGTCTCTAACGCCTCCCAGGGAGATGCGCACAAATTTACGCCCCAAAGCCCTGGCAATAGAGCGACCAAGGGAAGTTTTGCCCACTCCTGGAGGCCCCACAAAACAAAGGATCGGCCCCTTGGCCTTGGGGTTAAGCTTTCTTACTGCCAGGTATTCAAGAATGCGATCTTTTACTTTTTCGAGGTTGTAGTGGTCTTCATCAAGTATTTCTTTGGCTCGCTTGAGGTCAAGTTTATCTTTGGTTTGCTTGCGCCAGGGAAGCTCTGTCAGCCATTCTAGATAAGTACGCACAATAGTAGCCTCAGCAGAGTCCGGATGCATCATCTCAAGGCGCCTGAGCTGTTTCAAGGCCTCTTTTTCCACTTCTTTAGGCATACGAGCCTTTTTTATGCGCTCTTTAAACTCCTCTATCTCACGGGAATGCTCATCAACTTCTCCCAGTTCTCGCTTGATAGCCCGCAATTGTTCACGCAAGAAATATTCCCTCTGCGTGCGGCTCATCTCCTCCTGGGCTTCTGTCTGAATCTTGGCCTGCACTGTAGCCACTTCAAGTTCCCGCAAAAGATAGCGATATAGTTTCCGTAAGCGTTCCAGAGGATTAACTATTTCAAGTAATTCCTGGGCTTCACTGGTTTTAAGCCTTAAGTGTGAAGCAATAAAATCAGCTAAACGGCCAGGAGAATCCAGTCCATCAAGGGCGGTGTTAAGCTCCGGTGTAAGCTGACCTTTTAAGGCCAGAATTTTTTCAGTAGTCTCCTTAACTTCTCTTATAAGGGCCTCAGACTCAACGTCTAATTCCTCGGGCTCTTCCTCACGCAGTGGTTCAATTTTTACCTGGAAATAAGGCCTGGTTTGTAAAAAAGCAGTAACCTTGGCTCTGGCAACCGCCTGCACAAGTACTTTAAGGCGGTCATCAGATAGCTTTAAAGTGCGCATAATTACTGCCACTACCCCTGTGTGGTAAACGTCTTCAGGATTAGGCTCATCTACGTCAGGGTCTTTTTGGGTAAGAATGACGATTAAACGGTCAGACTTGAGGGCCCTTTCCACCGCTGCCAGAGATGGCTCTCTACCTATATAAAGAGGCACCACCATGGAAGGAAAAAGGACAATATCGCGAACAGCAAGACAGGGAAGTTCCTCTGGAATTTCGATGTTTTCACCTTCAGGAACTTCGCTTATAACCAGCGTTTCCTCAAATTCACTCATAGGCTTACCCCTATTCAGCGTTTGTTGTTGAGCATAATATAAAATTATAGTTTTTTCATAGTCTAAAAAAGCTAAAAACGAATCTATTTATGTTATGGCGTTTTAAAACTGCGTCGCAGGACTCATCAAATGCCCCGGCAGGTCAGTCATTGCATGGCCTCTCGCTCACTCTGTTATGCGAGGCATCATCAGAGGCTAAATCAATTTCCGAAACGCTTTGCTTATCCCGAGCGCCAGCGAAGGGATCTGGGCTCACTTCGGCAACTATGTCCTCTTTTATGACGACTACATATAAACAGCAAAAGGGCCAGTTGGCCCTTTTGCAGAAAATTTATTTGAACACGGTTTGGCTTATTCTTGGTTTTCTTCTTCTTCCATCTTGACCAGGTCTTCAAAGCGAATATCCATACCAAGCACGCCAACCACTTCTTCGTATTCGTTACGAATAGGTCCTGAAACGGTAAGGCAAAGGGCACTGGTAACTTTTGAAGTGTAAAAATCCGTTACATATACCTTGCCAGTTTTAAAGGGCTTTATAAACCAATCACGATCTGAATAGTCTTCGTCTTTTAAGAGATGTTCATAGCGAGATTTATCTTCTAAATGGGTCACCAGAGGGGTTATTCGTTTACCCTCCTGGTTTATAACATAAATAAATTGAATGTAGGGATGTTCTTCTAACACTTCCCTCAAAAGAGGGACAATCTTTTCCGGATCAAGTGAACGTATTTCCGGTCTCTCAACCAGTTTTTCCACCAGATCTACCAGAAGTTTTGAGGCCTTTTCTTTCATGCGGTCAAGCTCAGAGACGAAAAGTTCTGGAATGTAACGTCTCACCAGATGCATCATTTCTTCGTTAGACATGGGCGTAATGCGCCCGGCTTCGTATTGTTTTATGATTTGTTTGTAAATTTTAGCCACTCCCGGGTGTTTTTTATCAATACGCTTATCTCCTTCAAGGCCAAAGTGGGTGTTTATCCAATAAGCAATACCTGCGGTTCCACTCTTATCCGTAATAATTATGCCTATGGGCCTTTTAAGAAGCTTAAGGGTATTGAAAGGATTATAGATCTCTTCATTTTTAAGCAAGCCGTCGATATGAATGCCAGCTTTGGTGGCGTTAAACTCAGAACCAACAAAAGGCTGATTAGGTGGAATTTTATCTCCCAGCTCTCGACGATAAAATTCAGCTACATCAGTAATAACCGTGGTATCAACACCGTTATGCGTGCCTCTTAAGGAGATATATTCAAATATCATGGCCTCAAGAGGGGTATTGCCGGTCCTTTCACCATAGCCCAGAAGGGTGGTGTTAACCGCGGCACAGCCGTAAAGCCAGGCTGTAGTAGCATTTATTACCGCCTTATAAAAATCGTTGTGGCCGTGCCACTCAAGAAGTTCTCCTGGCACTCCCGCTTCATCAATAAGCGCCCGTACAAGTTTTGGCACACTGCGAGGAAGAGCTGCACCAGGATAAGGAACTGCCACCCCAAGGGTATCACAAAGCCTAATTTTGATATCAATGCCTGACTCTTCCCTTAATTTCATGAGCTCAATAGCAAAAGGAATAACAAAACCGTAGATGTCAGCCCGAGTTACGTCTTCAAAATGGCAGCGAGGAGTAATCCCCTCTTCAAGAGCAGCCTTTACAATGGCCAGATAGTCATTTAAGGCCTGGCGGCGGTCTTTTTTGAGCTTGAGAAAAATATGATAATCAGAACAGGAAGTAAGGATACCTGTTTCCCTTATGCCCATTTCTTTTACCAGTTTTAAGTCTTCGGCCTTGGCCCTGATCCAGGCGGTGATTTCTGGAAAACGATACCCTCGCTCAAGACACTTAATGACGGCGTCCTTGTCTTTTTTGGTATAAAGGAAAAATTCTGTCTGCCTAACGACTCCATTTGGCCCGCCAAGCTTGTGCAAAAAATCAAAAAGCTTAACGATTTGGTCAACCGTGTAGGGAGGGCGTGCCTGCTGGCCATCACGAAAAGTAGTATCCGTAATCCAGATATCTTTGGCCGGCATGGGCATGACATATTTATGGTCAAAATCTACATAGGGGACATCATCATAGGGAAAAACCTCTTTCATAAGATTAGGTTCATCTACATCCTGTAAACGGTGTTGCCAAAATTTAGTATGTTCATGGTCCAATAATCTTCTTTCAGGGTTCCACTTAGGCATAAAAACCTCCTTATTCAATTTCTAGCTCGGGTATGGAAGAGCCTGCTTGACAATTTATCCCTTCTTAACATGAAATTTGTTTTCCTTAAAGAGGCAAGAAGCAAGAAAATAGGATTTAATACTAGTTAGAAATTATTTAAAGTTACAACCCTAGAAGATAACGCAGAGAAACCAGTATTACCACTAGAAAAAGCCCAAATTTTATAGGGTGTTCAGGGATAAACTTCTGGGTTCGAGCTCCAAAAATACCACCAGCCAGGCCCCCTATTCCAAACAAAATACCAAGAAAATAATCGGGTTTAGTCGATAGGCCTTCGGCGCCTATGCCTAGGGCATAAACTATCACGCCGATCACCGATGAAACAAAAGTCCCCATTAAAGAAGCTCCTGCTACGGTGTGAATGGGCAATTTTAATACACTCACACAATAAGGGGCCATAATGGCTCCGCCTCCAATTCCATAAGCTCCTCCAGCAATTCCTACTAGCAGGGAAACACCGAATATCCTGGTCGGAAGAAAGGAATATATTTTCTGGTCAAAACAGAAAGAAACTTCTTTAAGCGATACTTTTAGATAAAAAATGGCTTCTTTTTTAGCAGGGGGTGGCCTTCTCTCTCCATGTAATAAATCTTTGCCCAGACGAAAAGCCAGATAAAGGAGCACCAGCCCGGCAAAGGGTTTAAACCTAGCAGGCTCGGTCAAAAACTTGATTCGTAGAAAGTAACCAAAGACAATTCCCAGGGCACTCCCAGAAGAGATAAAAAAACCTAGGGGCCAGTTAAGCCTTCCTTCACGCGCATAGCGCCAAAGGCTTCCGGGAATGGCAAAAAGGTTATAAAAAAAATTGGTGGCCGAAACCCCAGGGGCTGTATAACCTAAAACACTTATTTGAAAAGGTAGAAGGAGAAAGGCTCCCGTAACCCCGGCCATACTACCAAAATAAGCCAGGCAAAAGGCCACCAAAGGAGGTAAAAATAGCCAAGTTTTTACCCCAGAGATAGGAAAAGTTATTTTTTTAAACAGAAAACCCAAAATATTTTGACTCATTAAAGAAATGTTATCAAAACGTTTATTATTCACAAGTTTAGACTCTTGTAAAATATACTTTATTCAAGAGGCTGCTTCGCCCAGACAGGGGCCAGGGACTGGAGCTAGCAGCTTGCAAATAGAAAATAATAGTAGATGGCATAAATGGCCGATGATATAAACTCTTCTTTGGTATTTAGGACAGTTTACGCTATTATTGCAAGTTCTATCTTTGTCATTATGAGCGAAGCGAAGCAATCTCATGAAGCGAGGTAGTGAGTATGGCGATTTCAAACCTCTGTCTGAATTTTTCTAAATGTTTCAAACTAAAATCCCATGAAAATAGTAAAAATAATCCGTAGGTCACAGGTCCTTAAAAAGCCTGCCTTTGGGTGTTTAAAAGATATCCCAGCGATAAATGTAACCCGAGGATGCCTTCACCGCTGTGTTTACTGTTATGCCAGGGTATTCCCTGAAACCCCTGAAAACGAAGTTCACCTTTACGAAAATTTACCGGAAAAAATAAAAGCAGAGCTTGCTTCCCGAATAAGAAGAAATAGAAAACCAAAAGCCGTAGCCTTTTCCACAGCAAGTGATGCCTTTCAACCCAATCAAGATATCCTAAAAGTGACTTCGGAATGCATAAAAATATTTCTGGAAGCAAAGGTTGCCATTTCATTCCTCACCAAAGGGCGCATTCCAGAAGACATTTTTTCTCTTTTCAAGGAACATAAAGGCTTGATTAAAGCAACGTTTGGTCTGGTAAGTTTGAACTCAGACTATCATAAGCTTTTTGAACCCAAAACGGCATCGCCGTACTTACGTCTAAGGCAAATTGAGCATGCGGCTAGGCTTGACCTGGAGCCTGCTGTGCGCTTGGACCCCATTATCCCTAACGTGAGTGATCGAGAAGAAGCTATTGAATCCATCATGAGACATCTGGCGGCAGCTGGAGTAAAAAGGGTGTCGGTCAGCTACCTAGTACTTCGACCAAAGGTAATTGAACAAATGCAAAAAGAACTGCCAGAAACTCTTTGGCAAAAGATTTTTCCGGCTTATCAAGGAGAACCCTGGTGCCAGGTAATAACTTCGGCTACCACCAAGCTTGCCAGAAGAGAAATAAGGGAAAAGGGTTATGCCCTTTTTAAAAAAATAGGCCAGGCCTTTGGCCTTACCGTTAAAATTTGCGGCTGTAAAAACCCTGATCTTCCCTTTGAATTCTGCACCCCCTGGGATATAAAAGAAAAAGAACCAAGACAGAAGGAGCTTTTTAAGAATATATGAAGCGCTGGCGACGTAAATATTACGATATATTTTCTCATTTTTATGACAAAATCATCTCCCTTCACAGCGGTGATAAACGGGCCTTTTTAAGGGAACTACTGATCAAAAAAACAGGCCTTAAACCCGGCGGGTCTTTACTTGACCTTTGTACAGGAACAGGCGCTGTAGCTATTACAGCCAGCAGAGTTGCCGGGAAAGACGGATTGGTAGTAGGTGTTGACTTTTCAAAAGGTATGTTACGAAAAGCCTGCGAAAAAGCTCAAAAATTAAAAACTAAAAACTTATATTTTGTGTTATCCGATGTAGCCCGTCTTCCCTTTGCTGACGAAAGCTTCGACGCCGTGACCTGTTCCCACGCCATGTACGAACTAGACCCGGCCACCCGAAACGCCGCCCTGAAGGAGGCCTGGCGCGTACTTAAACCTGGTGGCTGTTTTACCATGATGGAACACTGTGAGCCCAAACACCCCTTTATCCGCTTGCTCTACTATATCCGCCTGGCCAGTATGGGGTCTCCAGAAAACCGCAAATTTGCCCGTGATGAAACCCCCTTCCTGGCTCGTATATTTAGAAATGTAAGCAAAGAGATAACCCCCACCGGGGGTTCCAAAATCATCTTAGGGACCAAAGATTAGCGGAGCAACCACCAAGCAAGTCTCATCGCTATTCTAATGAGCACCATGGTAAAAAACGCTTGATCCACCTGAGTTTGACAGTTGATAGGCATATAAAACACCCCTATCCCTTGACACTCAATCATTGTGGAGAATTCACCAAAATTAGGCGTAAGTACTAGAGATCCCCTCTGCAAAAGTTCAGGAACTTTTGCAAATAGTGGATCTTGGTAAGAGAGTCAGATAAGATTTAGTGGTATGTATTTCAGGAATATGAGAGAAGTTAAAAAAGAGTTAATTTTTGCCAGTCGCCAAAGGTGTCCAGTAATATGGATTTATAAAAGTTCTAAAAAACATGAAAAATTGTAAAAATAGAAAACTTATTAAGAAAGTTGCTCATACTATTTTAAAAGAAGCC
This sequence comes from Thermodesulfatator autotrophicus, assembly GCF_001642325.1. Lineage (GTDB taxonomy): Bacteria > Desulfobacterota > Thermodesulfobacteria > Thermodesulfobacteriales > Thermodesulfatatoraceae > Thermodesulfatator > Thermodesulfatator autotrophicus. The sequence continues at coordinate 39,880 of NZ_LSFI01000026.1, forward strand.
TTTTGGGGAGATTACACCTATAATGAGGAGGAAATCATTCTGATTCTTTCTGATCCTTCACGACAAAAAGAACGTTTTTTTATCTTTGAGAAAGCTTTTTTAAACCTTAAAGACCCAGCTATTTTAACAAAAGTGTTTTCTGATGAAGAAATAAAGAGCTATCTTAAAAAAATAAGCCCCCATCAAAGATTTAGCTGGCTTTCTCAGCGCATTAAAGTATGGAGAAACATATTTCTGGGAGAAAAAAATGAAATCCCCCGAGCAAAGTGGCGACCTTTATAAATATTATCAAAAAGTTTATCAGGCACAGGACAAAGTCCTTGGGATCGTGTTTAAAAAAAATTTTTCTCATAATTTTTATCTAACAGGTGGCACTGCTCTAAATCGCTTTTACTATCAAGTTCGTTATAGTGATGACCTAGATTTTTTTAATAATGAAAACCAGCTTTTTAGAGAAGACCTCCGATTAGTTATTGATCTTTTTGAGGAAGCAGGGTTTTCTTTTTCAAAAGAAGTTGATTCCCGCGATTTTGTTCGCCTCGTTATCTTTCCTCAGGATATAAGATTAAAAGTAGATTTTGTAAATGATCGTGTTTATAGATACGGAAAATCCTGTTATCTCCATGATATCCGGCTTGATAATGTTATAAAATTGCATTAGCTCAGACTTAATCTGACAGG